>JAFGMM010000152.1 GCA_016927535.1 Anaerolineae bacterium | reverse complement strand
GAGTTATTGAACCTGTCGCCAGAGGTCTATCGCACCCTGGTTTCTGAAATTCCGAAATCTATGGTTTCATTACGCGAATGATGAGTTCTTTGGTACCGAGCCAGAAATTTTAACTCCGGACGGCGGAGGTCTCTGTCAGCGCCAGTTACCTCTAAACATTTCTAGTAGGGGGATTATTATTAGAAAAATAAAAGATTATAAAAACGTGTTGGCAATGCTCAAGGCTACTAAAGATATCAATGTAACTTGCGAAGCTTACGCGGAAATTGGCTCACAGGATGAACAAATTGTAGTCCGAGAGTTGATGGATGACCTGTGTGTGATTTTATCCCTTGCAATGGGGTGCCATGTTGAATGGATCTACCAAGATTTTTTATCATCGAATGGCGAATTTATTGGATGCTACTGCCGAGGCGTTAGTACATCTGCCTACACTCCCCTTAAATTGATCGGAACGTACCCTCCAGAGGATATTAAGGAGTTTGTAGAACAAGTTTTTGGTAGATTTCGACAGCAAAAAGAAGTTTGGAGTCTCTTTGAGGTTACTCAGATATACTTGGACGCTAAATCAGAGAAAGACGTTTTGCCGCTTCGCGGTTTGAAACTGGCAACTCTGATAGAGTTCTTGAAAACCTGTTATCTTGAACGAGTTAACAAAACGCTTGTCCTAGGAAGAGATTTTTCTAATTCGGAGCTTAGGCATCTTAAGAGAGAAATGAAGGAAGTTTTGTGCACAGTCTTTGGTGATCGCGCATCAGATCGACAGGTAGAGTTAATGCTTAGGCATGTACAAGGACTAAAATGGTATCCGTTTCGACAAGCTCTTCGAGATATATTTCAATGTATTAATTTAAGCGTGTCAAGCAAAGAGTTAGGGCGTTTCGTTGACAATAGAAATGAGTTAGTACACCGTGCTAAATTCATCTCAAAGGACTTCTGGAAAGAATATGCCTTCATGATGAATTTTATCAACAAAATTCTACTGGCAATTTTGGGATATAAGGGACACTATAACGATTGGACGCTGCCGGCTGACGAGATGCGCGTGGCGTTCGCGCTGAAATCCACGTGATTTGTTAGCCTCTGGAGACAACCCGCATGACCAGGAATCCTTACGGTGCTTTGCTCCCGCTCGAAGGCATGGGCGCATATTACTACAGCCTGGAAAGGCTGAGCGACCTCGGCCCGGTCGATAGGCTGCCGTTCAGCATCAAAATCCTTTTGGAAAACGTCCTCCGTCACTTCGACGGCGCGCAGGTCACCGGAGCGACCGTCGAAGCGCTGGCGAACTGGGGCCGGGCCGAGGCCGCCGAGATTCCGTTCTGGCCGGCGCGCGTGCTGCTCCAAGATTTTACCGGCGTGCCGGCCATCGTGGACCTGGCGGCGCTGCGTTCGGCGATGGCGCGCATGGGCGGCGACCCGGCGCGCATCAACCCCGCCGTGCCGGTCGATCTGGTCATCGACCACTCGGTGCAGGTCGATTATTTCGGCGCGCCCGACGCGCTGCGCCGCAACGCCGAGATGGAATTCGCGCGCAACCGGGAGCGCTACGCCCTCATCCGCTGGGCGTCGAACGTCTTCGACGGCTTCCGTGTCGTGCCGCCGGCCACCGGCATCGTCCACCAGGTCAACCTGGAATACCTGGCGACGGTGGTCGATATGCGCGAAATCGACGGGCAGCCGGTCGCCGTCCCCGACACCGTGGTCGGCACCGACTCGCATACCACGATGGTCAACGCGCTGGGCGTGGTCGGTTGGGGCGTCGGCGGCATCGAAGCGGAGGCGGCCATGCTGGGCCAGCCGATCTACATGCTGGTGCCGGAGGTTGTGGGCTTCAAGCTCACCGGCAGCCTGCCCGAAGGCGCTACCGCCACCGACATGACGCTCACCGTAGTGCAGATGCTCCGCGCCAAGGGCGTAGTGGGTAAGTTCGTCGAATTCTACGGCAGCGGCCTTAGCAGCATCTCGCTGCCCGACCGCGCCACGATTGCGAACATGGCGCCCGAATACGGCGCGACGGTCGGCTTCTTCCCGGTCGATCAAGAGACGCTGAACTACCTGGCGCGCACAGGCCGCCCCGACGAATTGATCGCGCGTGTGGTGGCATACACCAGGGTGCAGGGCCTCTTCCGAACCGACGCCACGCCCGACCCCGCCTTCACCGATACTCTCGAACTCGACTTGAGTACGGTTGTGCCGAGTATGGCCGGCCCCAAACGCCCGCAGGACCGTGTGTCGCTGGCCGAGATGAAGCCGCGCTTTCAAGAGGCGCTGCGCGCGCCGGTGGGGGTGAAGGGATTCGGCCTCGGCGCGGGCGAGCTGGCGGCGCGCGCGCGGGTGCCGCTCGACGGCGGGAGTGAAGTCGAGCTAAGTCACGGCGCGGTGGTCATCGCCGCGATCACAAGCTGCACCAACACCAGCAACCCCTCGGTGATGCTGGGCGCGGGCCTGGTGGCAAAGAAGGCGGTCGAGCGCGGCTTGAAGTCGAAGCCGTGGGTCAAGACCAGCCTCGCGCCCGGCTCGCGCGTGGTCACCGAGTATTTGCAGGCGTCCGGCCTGCTGCCCTACTTAGAAGAACTGGGCTTTCACGTGGTCGGCTACGGCTGCACCACCTGCATCGGCAACAGCGGCCCGCTGCCAGAGCGGGTCGCAACCGCCGTCACGGCGCACAAGCTGGTCGCGGCGGCGGTGCTGAGCGGCAACCGCAACTTCGAGGGGCGCATCAGCCCGCTGGTGAAGGCGGCGTACCTGGCGTCGCCGCCGCTGGTGGTGGCCTATGCGCTGGCCGGCACCGCCGATATCGACCTCTATCACGAGCCCATCGGCTACGACAAAGCCGGCGAAGCGGTCTACCTGAGCGATATCTGGCCGACGCGCGACGAGATCATGGCGCAGATCAACCGGTCGATCACACCGGCGATGTTCCGCGCGATGTACGCCAACGTCACCCAGGGCAACGAGATGTGGGACGCGCTGCCCGGCGGCAGCGACGCAGTGCTTTACCCGTGGGACGAAGCCTCGACTTATATCCAGGAGCCGCCTTTCTTCATCGACATGCCGGTCGACGCGCCGCCGCTTGCCGATATCAAAGGCGCGCGTGTGCTGGTGAAGGTGGGCGACTCGATTACCACCGACCACATCTCGCCGGCCGGCAGCATCGCCCCGGATAGCCCTGCCGGGCAGTATCTCATCGCGCACGGCGTGGCGCGCGCCGACTTCAACAGCTACGGTGCGCGACGCGGCAACGACCGCGTGATGACGCGCGGGACTTTTGCCAACGTGCGCCTCAAGAACCGGCTCGCGCCCGGCACCGAGGGCGGCTTTACCACGCACTTCCCGACCGGCGAAGTGACCACGATCTACGAGGCGGCGATGCGCTACAAAGCCGCGGGCATGCCGCTGATCGCCATCGGCGGCAAGGAGTACGGCGCCGGCTCCTCGCGCGATTGGGCGGCAAAGGGCGTGCTGCTGCTGGGCGTCAGGGCGGTTATCGCCGAGAGCTACGAGCGCATCCACCGCAGCAACCTGATCGGGATGGGCGTGCTGCCGCTCCAGTTCGTCGCGGGCCAGAGCGCCGACACTTTGGGTCTGACCGGCGCGGAGGTCTACGATATCGCGGTGCCCGACGATCTGAAGCCGGGACCGATGCTCACGGTGCAGGCCGCGCGCCCGGACGGTACGGTGGTCGCGCTCGAGGTCAAGGCGCGCATCGATACGCCGGTGGAGGTGGAATACTACAAGAACGGCGGCATCTTGCACACGGTGTTGCGGAGTATGCTAAAATCATAGCATCGGAACGCGGGGCGCTGTGTCCCTGCGGCGATGGCGCGGGAGGGCGACGATGCGCCGGGACGCGAAGAAAAGCGAATTCGACAGCACCGACATGATCGAAGGAATCTATTACGAGGAGCCGCCGGCCGGCCCCGGCGAATTCCTGGTGCGCAACGCCGCGATTCTCATTGTGCTGCTGGGCGCGTTCGGCGGGGTAGGCTGCTGCTTATGTGCGGCGCTCCTGTTGGTCGCGGGGATCATCAGCGGCGTCGTTTGGTTGTAACGTCGGGGGATGCGGCGCCGCCGTGTCTACCATACACAAGGAGATTCCATGAGCGAACACGACGATTCCGACAGTATCAAGGGTCTCGGCTTTGAGGGAGCGCCGGCGCCTCAGAAGAAGGGCCAGCCCAACTGGCTGCTTATCATCCTGGTTGTTTCGGCTGCGCTTATACTGTGCTGCTGCATCGTGATCGGCGCGCTCATCTTCGGCACCATAGCCGCCGGCGGTGCCCTGTTCGGCGAGCTGATGAGCGGGCCGTATGATATCGCCGGCCGGCCGGCGCCGGTCAGCATCAGCCCCTATGACTTGCTGCCGCCTTCGGTCGCCGGGTTCACGCGCGCCTCGCTCGGCGGCAACGAGTCGGGTGGGTGGGATGCGGTCTATACACGCAGCGGCGTAACGATCGAGGCCCAGGTGCGCATCTACGACTCGTTGGGCGCAGCGCAGAGCGCGGTCGAAGCCGCCGGGCGCGAGTTCGACTCGGCGTCCGGCGTTGCGACCCGGATGACGGGCAGCCTTAACGACCTCTGGTACCGGCTCGTCAAGCGCAGCAGCGAAGCTCACTTTGCCTACAACCGGGGCCAATACTTCTTCTATGCGCGCACCTCCGACGGCGTAGGCGCTTTCGACGACTTTATGGATGGGTTCCCATACTGAATTGAACCCAGGGGTACAGCTGTGAGCGACGACAACGGCTTCGACTACACCCAGTTCGGCTTTGACGAAGAAAAGCCGCCGCCGCGCGGGCAAGCGCCCAAAAGCGCGTTCACCAGCGACATGATTGACGGCATCACCGGCGGCGATACTTCGAGCGGCGACGAAGATACGCTCGCCGGGCTGCTGCTGACCGGGCTGCTGCTGGGTGACCGGAGAAGCCGGCGGCTGCTCGATATCATGGGGGTCTCCAATGCGCCGGGCATCCGCCTGGCGCGCAATCTTATCGGCCTGGCGATCTTTCTTTTTATCTGCCTGTTGTTCGCCTGCTGTCTTCTCATCACGGGCGGGCTGTCCGGCAGCCGCGCGATGGCCGACCCGCCTGCGCAGCTTCCCGGCGGCGGGGTTTTCGAATTCTGCCCTTCGGAAGCGCGGCCCTGCGGGGGTGACATCGCCCCGGCATACGAGCCGGCGAGCGCCGCCCCCAAGATGTGCCCGGAGACGGCGTATTGCTATGAGCCGGCCTGATCGAAGTCGTCGAAGGGTTGGTCTTTGCCTTTGTCGGCCTGGGGGGTGGCGTTCATCAGGGTGAAGCAGATGCACGCGCCGCCGAGCGGGCTGTCTTCGACCCAGATTTGCCCGTTGTGCGCCGTGATGATGTGCTTGGCGATGGACAACCCAAGCCCGCTGCCGCGCCCGATCCGCCGGGCTTGGTCGAGTTGGTAGAAGCGCTCGAAGATGCGTTCGCGTTCTTCGAACGGGATGCCCGGCCCGCTGTCGCAGATACAGCCCTGCACGAATTCGTCGTCTTCGGGGTAGACCTGAAAAGTGATCTGTACCTGCCCTCTTTTGGGCGTGAACTTGACCGCGTTATCGACCAGGTTGGCGAGCACGCGCGCGATCTGCGTTTCATCGACCAGGGCGAACAGGGTGTCGGTCGTGCGCACCCGGACTCTGAGCTTGCGGCGTCTGATCTGCTCCTCCATGTGTTCGAGCGCCTCATCGACGAGCGGGTTAACCGGTGTGGCGACCAGCCGCATGATAGCCTGGCCCGATTCGATCATCGAGAGATCGTGCATGTCGTCGATGATGCGCTGCAAGTTATCGAGTTGGCGACCGATTTTGCGCAGGATGGAGAAGCGCTGTTTCTTGCCGGTGCCGGGCCGGTTGATAGTGTCGTGCAGCAGGCGGATGGCCGAGATGGGCGCACGCAGTTCGTGCGAGATATTGGCGACCATCTCGCGGCGGGCACGGTTGAGGCGTGCCAGTTGGGTCACGTCTTGCAGGGTCAGGCCGATATAGTCGTAGTCGCTGCCCCCGGTCGCGCACAGTTCGCAGCGCGCCCGGTAGATGTGGTGGTTGTAGGTGAATTGAACTTCGGGCGGGCAGGTTTGATCGGCGCAGGTGCACTCCAGCATTTCGGTCAGCTCAACGTTGTCCAGGAGCTTCGTCACAGGCTGGCCGGCTAGATCGACGTCGGCGAACACCTGGCGCGCGGCGTCGTTGGCGTCGAGGACGCGGAAATCGTGGTCGAGAACCAACAACGGCTCGAAACCTCTTCTAACCAGTAGTTTAGGTTTTGACGGTCCCACTTTACATTACGTCCTTCATCCTTCAAAGCGATAGCCGATGCCGCGCACCGTGACGATGCGGGTCGGGTTCGAGGCGTCGGGTTCGATCTTTTTACGCAGCCACCGGATATGCACGTCCACGGTGCGGGGGTCGCCGAAGTAGTCGGCTCCCCACACTTTCGATAACAACAAATCACGCGAGAGGACGACGTTTTTGTTACGCATCAATTCTACCAGCAGATTGTATTCTTTGTTGCTCAGGTTGATCTCCTGCTCGTCCAGGTAAGCGTGCCGGCCGATCATATCCAGCCGCAAGCTGCCGGAGACCAGTTCGTCTTGAACCAATGCCCGCGAGGGCGCACGGCGCATCACGGCCCGGACGCGCGCCAGGAACTCGCCGAGGCCGAAGGGCTTGACGATGTAGTCGTCGGCGCCGCTCTCCAGCCCCACGATTTTATCGACTTCGCCGCTGCGCGCCGTGAGCATAATGATGGGAATGTGCGCGGTCTCAGGGTTGCGCCGCACCATACGGCACAGACTCAGCCCATCAAGCTTGGGTAACATCACGTCCAGGATGATCAGATCGGGCGCTTTGTTGGTAATGCGCCGGTAGGCGGATTCGCCGTCGGCTACGGTGCTGACCTTGTGCCCTTCGTGGCTCAGGTTGTCGGCCAGGGTTTCCGCGAGGACCGTGTCGTCTTCGACGATTAAGATTCGTGCCATTGTTGCCACTCAATTCCAAAAAGCGACACTGCTATTGTTTAGTATATAGCATGTCTTTACGAGTCGGTCAGAAGAAGGGACCTTTTCAGGCGAGCGGTCACGCCTATTTTAACCGAATTTGCCCGTAATATAGTCTTGGGTTTCTTTTTGTTTGGGGTCTTCGAACAGCACGGCCGTCGGCTCGTACTCGACCAGTTCGCCCCAGCGAATCTCCTGGTTACCGGCTTCGGCCTTGCGCACGTTGATAAACGCGGTGTAGTCGGATGTGCGCTCGGCCTGCTGCATGTTGTGGGTGACGATGACGATGGTGTAATGGTGCGCGAGTTCGCGCATCAGTTCCTCGATGCGCTGCGTGGCGATGGGGTCGAGCGCCGAGCACGGCTCGTCCATCAGGATGACCTCCGGCTCGACTGCCAGCGTCCGCGCGATGCACAAGCGCTGCTGCTGCCCGCCGGAGAGCGCCAACCCCGACTTCTTCAGGTCGTTCTTTACCTCGTCCCACAGCGCCGCCTGGCGCAGGCTGTTTTCGACGATTTCTTCCAGCGTGCTTTGCTCGCGCACACCCAGCAGGCGCGGGCCGTAGGCTACGTTGTCGAAGATGCTCTTGGGGAAGGGGTTGGGCTTTTGAAAGACCATGCCGACGCGCCGCCGCACCTCGACCGGGTCTACGTCTTCGGCGTAGAGGTCTTCGCCGTGGAAGAGCACCTGCCCCTCCACACGCGCGGTCGGCACCAGGTCGTTCATCCGGTTCATGACGCGCAGCAGGGTGCTTTTGCCGCAGCCCGAAGGCCCGATGAACGCGGTGATTTTCTGCTGCGCGACCGGCAGCGTCACGTTCTTGACGGCGGGCTTTTCGCCGTAGAACACGCTGGTATTGATGATTTCGATGGCATAGCTGCCGTTTTTGTTGACCACTTTACTTTGAACCTCTCATTTGCAACTGCTTAAATCTAATCTAAAACCGTTTACTGAAGCGCTGGCGCAGGACAATCGCGGTTGCGTTCAGCGACAGGAGCAGGACCAGCAGCACGATGATTGCCGCCGCCGCGATATCGCGGAATTGGTCTTGCGGGCGCGCCGTCCACTGCCAGATTTGAATGGGCAGCGCGGTAAACTTCGAGAAGGGGCCGTCGGGGTCGACGAAGATGACCGCCGACGCGCCGACCACGATAAGCGGCGCGGTCTCGCCGATGGCGCGTGAGAGCGAGAGGATGGTCCCGGTAAGGACGCCGGGCAGCGCCGCCGGGAGTACCTGCCGCCAGATGGTCTGCCACTTGGTCGCGCCCAGGCCGTAGCTGGCCTCGCGGATCGACCAGGGCACCGCGCGGATGGCCTCCTGCGCGTTGATGATAATGATGGGCAGGATGAGCGCCGCCAGCGTGAACGAAGCCGAAAGGATGGTGCGCCCGTTGGACTCGGTGACGCCGAACGCCGCGCCGCTGGTCAGCGGCTCGAACGCGCGGACGAAGACCGCCAGCCCCAACATGCCGTAGATGATGGACGGCACGCCGGCCAGGTTGCGGATATTGGTCTCGAACAGGCGGTTCAACCAGGTGTCGGTCGCGTATTCCTCCAGGTAGATCGCCGCGCCCACGCCGAACGGCACCGCGATGAGCATGGTAAAGAGCAGAATCCACAGCGACCCCAGCAGCGCGATACGGACGCCCGCCAGCGCCGGCGTGGCCGACATCGGCTTGGTAAGGAAATCCCAGTTGAGCCAGGAGTGCATTTTGAGTTCGGCGCCGGCGTTTTCGGAGGCGGCTAGCTCCTGCTCGATGGCGGCGCGGTTGAACAGCGCCATGTTCAGCGGCCAGCTCTCGACGATCTCCAACTGGACGACCTTTTCCATGACCATGTTATAGAGCCGTTCCCGGTCCAGGTTGGTCCCCAGGATCGCGCCCATCTGCGCCTCGGAAAGCTGTTTGAACGGCGTCTCGGCCAGTTCGGGCGGGTAGTTGCGGCCGGCCAGGAGTTCGCCCACCGGTTGGTTAGTATCAAACGCGCCGTTCAGCTTCAAGACTTCATCGCGGATGGCCGTACCGAGAATGCCTTTGCGCGCGTAGTCGCCCAGGATCGCGCCGAGTTCCTGCGCCGACATCTGGTCGAGCGGCTTGCCGTACCCGGCTTCGAGCGTTTCCGGCGGCAGGGCTTCGCGCTGCGCCACCATGCCGAATGCTTCGTTAACGACGTTGAGGAACAGGACGACCAGGGCGATGACGCCGGTGACGGTGGCGAAGAAGAAAACGGTTCGCCAGCGCCGGCCCGCACCCTGCCGGCGTTGCAGCAGGCCGCGGAAAATGGCGACCTCAAGCGCGCCCGCCTGCCCGGCGTCGCGCGCGGTGGGTGATGCTTCGATTTCGCTCATTACTGGTAGACCTCCCGGAAGCGCTTGGTGACTTGGCGGCTGATGAGATTGAGGGCCAGGGTCATGAAGAACAGCGTCAGCCCGATGGCGAACAGGCTGTTGTAGTCGATGGAGTTGTAGCTGAGGTCGCCGCCGCTGATGCGCACGATGTGCCCGGTCATGGTTTCGGCAGGCTCGAAGAAGTTGAAGGTGAAGTTAGGGCCGGCGCCGGCAGCCAGCGCGACGATCATCGTCTCGCCGATGGCGCGCGAGATGCCCAGGATGAACGCGGCGATGACGCCCGACAGCGCAGCGGGGACCACGACCCGCGTCGCCGTCTCGAAGCGGGTAGCGCCCAGCCCGTAAGAGGCTTCGCGCAGGGCGCGCGGCACGGCGTTGAGCGCGTCTTCACTGACCGAACTGACATAAGGGATAATCATAATACCCATGACGAGACCGGCGGACGCGGTATTATAAACCTGCACCTGTTCGCCGAAGAGGCTGCGCAGCAGTGGGGTCATGAACGTGAGCGCAAAGTAGCCGTAGACCACGGTGGGCACGCCCGCCAGGATTTCCAGGATCGGTTTGAGGACGGCGCGCGCGCGCGGCGCGGCGTACTCGCTGAGGTAGACGGCGGCGCTGAGGCCCAGCGGCAGCGCGACAAGCATGGCGATTGCCGTGGTCATCAGCGTCGCGTTGAGCAAGGGCAGTATGCCGAACTCGCCGAGTTGGGGGAACCACTTGGTCGAGGTAAAGAATTCCACCAGACTGATATCGTCGCCGATGAAGACTTCGGCGTCTTTGTTGTGAGACTCGGCCAGGGTGCCGCTGTAGCCGCGCTCTACCGTGAGGACACCGCCGTCGACGGCGGTGATTTTCATCACTTCGTTGGGGACTTTAATCAGTTTGCCGGCCTCTAGATTGCCACCGCCGCTGCTGCTGATCTCGAAGCTGGTAGCGGCAGCATCGAGTTCGTCAACGAGAGTCCGGTTGGTGTCGAGCCAGGCCGGCGGGGTGAAGAAGAGCATCGCTTCTTTGCCCAACACCACGACGATCCCGATGGTGGTCAGGATGGAGAGCGCGCCGCACATCCACAGTACGGCGCCGATGACGGTCTCGAACGGGCGGGCGCGCTTTTTTAGCCCCATGCCCGCCGTCTGCTTTTCAAGCGCCTGTTGGATGATGGCGCGCTTGTTCATGACTGCTTGTTGTTCCACGTTTCTTTTTCTACTTTCATACACAGCAGAGAGGAGAGGTAGGTCTACCTCTCCTCCTCAACTAAAGACCGCCGGGGCGGTCGTGGTTGCAAGTCTATTCGCCCATTGTCGCCCGGTAGAGCTTGGCGCGCGAAGCATTTAGGGCCGCATCGCTGGCGGGGAAGTAGCCCACATCGCGGATGAGTTCGTTAACATTAGTGAGATAATAGTTGACGAAATCGGCGACCTGGGGTTTTTCCGCCATGATCTGGGCGGTGCTGTACACGAACAGCGGGCGGGCCAGCGGGTATTCGAAGGCGTCCACGGTGGCGAGGTTGGCTTCGATGCCGTCGATCTTCAGGATCTTCAGCGCGTCGGCGTTTTCCTGGTAGTAGGCGTAGCCGAAGAAGCCAATCGCGTAGGGGCTGCCCAAGATGCCCTGAACCAGCACGTTGTCGTCTTCACTGAGTTGGAGGCACTCGGCGGCGAGGATGGGTTCCTCGTTGCTGTCGAAGATTTCCTCGACGAAGAAGTCGAAGGTGCCGCTGTCGGTGCCGGGGATGTAGCGGCAGATCGGTTCGGTGGGCCATTCGGGGCGGACCTCCTGCCAGGTGGCGGCGGTGGAGAAGATCAGCGCGAGTTCTTCGGCGGTCACGTCTTCCGCGAAGTCGTTGGCGGCGCTGACGGTGACGGCCACCGCGTCGGTGCCGACGCGGAACTCAATCGGTTCGCGGCCATTTTCGAGGCAGGATTGATATTCGCTGTCCTTGATCGGGCGGCTGGCGTTGGCGATGTCGGTCTCGGCGCTGACGCAGAAGCGCTCGAAGCCGGCGCCGGAGCCGATGATATCGATGGTGATGTTGCCGGCATAGCCGTCTTCCCGGAAGCGCTCGGCGATGGCTTCGCTCAGTGGGCCGACCGTGGAGCTGCCGGCGGTGATGATGTCGCCGCTCACGCTCAGCGGATCGACTTCGGGCAATTCAACAATGTCTTCGACATCTTCTTGAGCGACAGCGCCGGCTATCGGGAGCATAAGGCTCAGCGCCAGAAACAGTCCAATGATTTTGACGAGAGTGCCTTTCATTTTTTTTGTGCTTTCTCCTAAAGTTTTGAAATGTGTTTTTTCAGGCAGCACGACTGTACCAGACATAAATAAAGGCTTATGCAAGATGGGGTTAAACCCCAGACAAGCCCAGATTAAACTCTAGCCCGGCTCATTTAAGCTTTGCTTAAGGAATCTTTAAAGCTTTTTCGCTTTGGGGTCTTTTTGTCTTGGCCGGTGCATCGTGTACACTCGGACCGCAGCGAAGTAAATCGGATAATGCAAGGAGTAAAATAAGATGATGGTGAACCGGGTATTGCGTCTGGTTTGTCGGCTGGTGCTGGTGATGGTTGCGGGGACGACCATCGTCGCACAGGAAGAAACTCCCGTGCCGACCCCCGACCTTACGCCTCCCACGTTCGGCGACTTCGATCCCGACAGTGTGGCGGATATTGATCTTGAAGACTATCCGGTGCTGCCGGCGGTCACGGCGCACGCGCGCGCCATTTATGCGGCGGGGCTGGAGGCCAGGAACGACCCGCGCATCTTCGTGAAGGTGGGCGACTGTATGACCGTCGCGCCCGAATTCCTGACGATGTGCGGGCCGGATATCGACTTTGGTGAATACACCGATCTACAGGAGGTCGTCGAGCACTTCGCCGGCGCGCCGGCGCGCGGTGGGGCGCAGGACTGGGAGCTTGATTCGTTTGCCGACCCTGGCCTGGCGAGCGCGTCCGGCTATAACACCACCAGCGTCCTCGATCCCCTGTGGGCCGACCCGACGTGGTGCAAATCGAATGAGGGGCCGCTGGCGTGCGCGTATCGCAGTTCACAGCCGGGCTTCGCCGTCATCATGTTCGGCACCAACGACGTGCAGGCATTGGAGCCGGATTACTTCGATTACTATCTGCGCTTGATCGTGTTGGAAACAATCGAGCGCGGCGTGGTGCCGGTGCTGAACACCTTCCCCGGTCGCCCGGAACTGCCGGAGAAGTCGGCGCGGTTCAACCAGATCATCGTCAAGATTGCGACCGATTACGATTTGCCGCTGATTAACCTGTGGCTGGCGCTGCAAGACCTGCCCGACGGCGGGATCAACATGGACGAGACGATTCACCTGACCGCCCCGGCGGATGGACGCTGGTGCGATTTCACCGAGGCGAACTTGCAAGCCGGCTATACCATGCGCAATCTGGTCACCCTCCAGGCGCTGGATGTGCTCTGGCGTGGGCTGGATGAGGAAGGTTAAGAGTTGACCGCGAATGGCGCGAATGCTTTTTCACCACAGAGACACGGAGAACACGGAACTTTTTCTTGTCTCCTCTTTCTCCGTGCTCTCCGTGGTGATAGAAAAATCTTCGTTACGCGGCTATTCGGCCAACCCGCACATCTTCCACGCACCGCCTTCTTGTATGGCGCGGTACGGGCCGCCCAGCGACAGCTCGCGCTGGTCGCCCACGCCGTAGATGGCTTTGATCTTGCCTTCGCACTCGACCACGGTGTAATCGCCGTCGGCGCCGGCTTCGGTGCACTGCATCTCCGTAATCTCTGCGTCGATGGTGCGGAATGAGCCGGCCTCGGCGACGGCTTGCGCCTCCCACGCCGCGCACGCAAGGTTAACGAGCGCGGTCTCGTCGCCGCGCTCGACCTTCTCGCGCAGGTAAGCTTCAATCGCGGCGGCGGCGCCGCTGCCCTGACCGGCGTTTTGATCTTGATTCCCGCCCCCGTCGCAGCCCGCCGCGCTCAGCGCCCAGACGACCAGCACTCCCAACAATATAAAACGCTTCCACTTCATCAATTGGTTCCCCCGATGTTATATGGTATGTTCGACAAAACCAGTCTAATATACTGTGCTGTGGTGCGGAGATCAACCCACACGCACACGACACATAACTTGATTGCTTAGCTGATGGAGGTATACCCCGATGTCCCGATTTCGCGTAGTACTTTCGACGCTGCTCCTACTTGGCTTGTTGACGTCCGGCGCGCCGGGCTTTGCTCAGGACGATGCGGGCTGCGCCGGCGCGACGGCTGCCGTGGCCGAGGCGCTCGCTCCGCTGTTCGCCGAGATGGAAGCCGGTCAGGCTTACCGGGTTGCCGTGGCTTTTGACGCGCTGGACGAGGTAGAAACGCAGCCGGTTGCGCTCGATCCCGATGAGACCGCGCTGCTGGCGAGCGGCGCGCTCGCCGATGGATGGGACGTGATCGCCGCGCAGCCGGCAGATGGACTGTTTTTGATTCTCTTCGGTGCGACGGAGACGGCTAATCCAGCGGCTGCGGAGACCGCCGAACACCCCACCGCCGCCGTCACCGGCGCCGCCCGTCCTAACCTCAACCTGCGCGCCGGGCCGGGCACCGACTACCCGGTATTGGATGTGCTGCCATTCGGCGCGGAGGCGGTCGCGGACGGCAGGAACGAGGCCGGCGACTGGTTGCGCTTGCGGGCCGGCGAGGCGGCGGTATGGGGCTTCGCCGAGTACCTGGAGGCCGAAACCGAAGGCGCTTTCGAGGCATTGGATGTCCTGGCCGCCGACGACCTGTCGCGCGCCGATCTTTATCCTGCGCCGATGCAGGCATTTAACCTTACGACTGCGCCGGATGCTTCGGTGTGCGGCGGGGCCGGCCTGCTGGTACAGAACATCGACGCCGAAACAATCGCTCACGTCGAAGTAAACGGCGTGCGGTTGGCGCTGGATGAGGGGACTTTGCTTATTAAGGCCCAGAAGCCGGACGCGGAGTCCGAGGCTGTGCTCGACATCACCGTGCTCGCCGGGAGCGCGCGCGTGACGCTGCCGGGCAGCCCGTCGGTAGCGGCTTTCACGGGCGCGCATATCGTCGTAGAGCCGGGCCTTGCGCCGGAGCAAATGGACGATATCGTCGTGGAAGAGGTGGCTTCGACCGTCCCGGTTGATCTGCTGCCGGTCGCGCTCGACGAGCAGCCGGTCGTCGAGCCGCCCCCGCCGCCCGTCGCTGCGCCGGCGGGCGCCGCCGGCGGGAGCTTCGTCCCGGCTCAGCCGTCGGTTTGGCAGTCTTTCCCCGGCAGCGATAACATGGGCGGCGCGTGCGCCGGCCCGGCGATTGTGTTCTGCGACCACCCCGTGGCGATCACGCCTAACGGGGACGGTACGATCACTTGGCGCGGGCAGGAACCGACCGGCTACGTGCTCGCCCCGACCGGACCGAACAGCTTCTATTTCAGCGGGCGGCGTCACCAGGGCGACGGTAATATCACGCTGGCGCTGAGCTTCACCAGTACGACAACCTGGTCGATGACGATGACGATTGTCATGGACAGCGAGCCGGGCTGTACGCACACGTTCTACTATACGGCAAGCTTCCAGTGGTTTAAATAGATTCGTCTCTCTTGCTTTCGCCGTGGGTTTTGGGGCGGGCCGCCGGTGGCTCGCCCCGGCAAATCGCCTCATTTATCATCCAACAAAAGTTGGACCGCAGCCCCACAGAGCGTTAAAGTTAATCGCGTTGTATGGCACGAGACAAAAAGGATAATCCACATGGACCGCGCACTCACCACACACGCACACTTACAGCGCCGCTGGGATGCCCAGGGGCGCAAACTGGCTTTTAACGCGACCACGCCGGCCGGATGGGAAGCGTGGCGCGACGAACTCACCGCGAAGTTGCGCGAATTGACCGGCTACGATACGATGCTCGAAGCGCCGCTCGACGTGCACATCACCGAGCGACGCGACTTCGACGACCACGTGCGCGAGCGCGTCGAAATCCAGACCGAGCCGGGCGTCGTCATGTCGCTGTACGTGCTGATCCCCAAGACCGGTACGCCGCCTTACCCGGCGGTGCTCGCGCCGCATGGACACAGCTCCGGCGCGAAGGCCGGTACTGCCGGCGACCGCACCGAGCCGGAGATTTCCGAGACCATCGACCGGCACAACAGCGACTACGGCTTGCAGTTGGTGTGCGCCGGGTTTATCGCGTTTTGCCCGGATGCGCGCGGCTTCGGCGAGCGGCAGGAAGAAGCGGCGAAGAAAGAAGGGATTCTTGAGTCGTCGTGCCGCTGGATCAACAACATGGCGTACCCGCTGGGCCAGACCGTCACCGGGATGTGGACGTGGGAGCTTCACCGCCTGCTCGATTACGTCGAATCGCGCGCCGATGTGGACACGGACCGGATCGGGTGCGCGGGGCTGTCGGGCGGCGGGCTACAAACGCTGTGGGCGACCGCGCTCGATACCGGACGGCGCATCAAGTGCGCGGTCATCAGCGGCTACCTGTACGGCTACAAAGAAGCGCTGCTGGACATGCACGAAAACTGCTCGTGTAACTATGTGCCGCACCTGTACGAGTACGTGGATATGGGCGACATCGGCGCGCTGATTGCGCCGCGCCCGCTGCTGGTGGAGACCGGCACGCGCGACCCGCTCAACGGCGCGAGCGGCGTGGCGAACGTTACTTCGCAGATGGACATCATGCGGCGGGCGTATGCGCTGTTCGGCGCGGAGGACAAGTTAGCGCACGATGTGTTTGAGGGTGTGCACATGTGGCACGGCGTCGAAGCGATCCCGTGGCTGAAGCGGTTTTTGATGTAGAGCCGTAATTTTAAGGTCAGTATTATGTTCCACGAATCCCCAATCAACCTGGACGCCATCGAACCGCGCGCCGCTGCGGAGCGCACCGCCGACCTGTGCTTGAAGTGCAACATCTGTACTTCGGCGTGCCCCACCGCCGCCGTCACCGAGTTGTTCCCCGGCCCGAAGACGGTTGGCCCGCAGGCGCAGCGCTTCCGGCATCCGGGCGCGCGGGGCCAGGCGTCGCCCGACAAATCGGTCGATTACTGCTCCGGCTGCGGCATCTGCACGATGGTTTGCCCGCACGGCGTCAAGGTGATGGAGATGAACAGTAAAGCGCGCGCCGCGCTCTACGACGGCGAACGCGCCATCTTCAACCGCCTGCCGCTGCGCAACCGCATCTTGGGCCGCTCCGAACTGCTGGGCAAGATCGGGCGCCCGGTCGCGCCGCTGGCGAACTTCGTCTTTGAGCTGCCCATCACGCGCCTGCTCGCCGAGAAGATCATGGGCATGCACCGCAAAGGCCCCTTCCCGGCGTGGCAATCCGAGACGTTCCGGCAGTGGTTCGGCCGGCGCATGCGCCCCGACGTGAAGGCTGCGCGCGGCACGGTCGCTTACTTCCACGGCTGCGCAGGCAATTATTACGAGCCGTGGGTGCCGCGCGCCGCGCTCGCGGTGCTGGAGCGCAACGGCTACACCGTCACGCTGCCCCGGCAGAACTGCTGCGGTCTGCCGATGATGTCGAACGGCGAATACCACGCGGCGCGCGGCTACGCCCGGCGGAATCTGCGCTGGCTCGCGCCGTATGCGCGCGCCGGGACGCCCATCGTCGGGCACGGCACAAGCTGCACGCTGAGTCTCAAATCTGATTACCGCGAGATATTGGATATCCACACCGAGGAGGCGCGGCTCGTCGCGCGGCACACTTACGATCTATGCGAGTTCCTGGTCGAACGGCTCGACGCGGGCGAGCTAGACACCGACTTTCAGCGCGTCGAGGCGCGGGTGATTTACCACGCGCAGTGCCAGCTCAAGGCGCACAACATGGGCCTGCCGGCGCTGGACCTGTTCGAGTTGATACCGGGCCTGGAGGTCGTCATGTCGGAGGCGGAGTGCTGCGGCATCGCCGGGACGTATGGCTACAAGCGCGAGAAGTACAACATCGCGCAGGCGGTCGGCGCGCCGCTGTTCGAGCAGGTGAAACGGGTCAAGCCGGATGTGGTTGTGTGCGACAGCGAGACCTGCCGCTGGTGGATCGAGTCCACGACCGGCGTGCGCACCATCCACCCGGTGGAGTTGATCGCCGCCGCGTATGGCATGATGTGGCTGGGCGGCAAGATGGTGTAAGATGGCTCACCACGGAGCGCACGGAGTGCGCGGAGAATTTGAAGAATCTCCGTGTTCTCCGTGTACTCCGTGGTGAATTTACCGGCGTATTGTGTGAAAATGCACAAACCCAAAACCAACCAATCCACAGTTTATGACGACATATCCACAGATTGGCGCGAGTTATCCACAGGTGAGTCTGTATGGACGAGCGTGAACGCTTTATTGCCGCATTAACTTTTGAGAAACCCGATAAGTTCCCGCTGGAGCCGGGCTGGCCCCGCGAATCGACGCTGGCGGCCTGGCACGCGCAGGGCTTGCCGGAAGATACGCTCTGGTACGAGCAGTTGATGCAGGCGCTCGGCCTGGAGCCGCCGCCGCGCTGCGAGCGCATCGACCCCGGCGTGACGTTCCACATGCGCCCGACCTTCGAGGAAAAGGTGCTCGAACACCGCGACGGGCATTACATCGTACAGGATTGGATGGGCGCGATTACCGAAATCTCGGACGAGTACGACTATACGTACATTCGCACGGCCAAAGACTTCGTGACGCGCAAGTGGCACCGCTTCCCGGCGGCGAGCCGCGCCGATTGGGATGAGAAGATCAAGTGGCGCTACACGCTGCACCACCCGGACCGCTTCCCTGCCGACTTCGACGCGCGCTGCCGGCGGCTGCGCGCGCGCGATTACCCGCTGAGTCTGTCGTTTCCCGGCCCGTTCTGGCAGATGCGCGAATGGTTGGGCTTCGAGGGGCTGTGCTTCAAGATGGCCGAGGAGCCGGACCTGATCGACGAGATGGCGGCGTTCTGGAGCGATTTTGTGGCCGAGGCGCTGGCGTATATCCTTGAGCGCGTGACGCCCGACTTTATCCAGGTCAACGAGGACATGGCATACAAGCGCCACAGCATGGTCTCGCCGGCGATGACGCGCCGCTTTCTGATGCCGGCGTGGGCGCGCTGGGGCGAGATCATCAAAGGAGCGGGCGTGCCGGTCTACTCGGTGGACTCGGATGGGTACACAGGGACGCTCCTGCCGCTTTTCGTCGAAGCCGGCTTTAACTGCCACTTCCCGATGGAGGTCGCCGCCGGGAACGATATTGTCGAAGCGCGGCGCGCCTATGGGCGGCAGATGGCCTATCTCGGCGGCATCGACAAGCGCGCCATCGCCGCCGGCGGCGCGGTGATGCGCGCCGAGGTGACGCGCGTGGTAACGCCGCTGCTGGAAGACGGCGGATTCATCCCCGGCTGCGACCACGGCGTGCCGCCCGATATCTCGTGGGCCAACTATGTCGAGTATGCGCGCCTGCTGGCGGAATTGTTGGGCTGGCTGTGAGCTGTTGCCGGCCAAACGGGATTCACCGCAGAGACACAGAGGGCACAGAGATTTAGAAACTCTTTCGAGGGGGCGCTCGACTATGCACCACCGACCGTACATCGGCATCACGACCGGCCACAACGACGCAGAAGCCCGGCAAGAACTGCCGCTCCGCTACGTCCGCGCGGTGGAGGCGGCCGGCGGCGCGCCGCTGATTCTGCCGATGCCCGCCTCGGTGGAGGGGGCGGCGCGGTTGGCCGAGACCATCGACGGGCTGCTCATCACCGGGGGGCCGGGCATCACCGCCGGCTTGATCGGCGGGCTGCCCGACGACCTGCCGCCGGTAAGCGCGCTCCGTGACCGCACCGACCGCTGGATATACCACCAGGTCCGCCGCCGGGGACGACCGGTATTCGGCATCTGCTACGGGATGCAGTTCATCAATGCGATGTGCGGCGGCGCAATCTACGGCGATGTGCAGCGCCAGGCCGGCAAGCCGCCGCATTCACCGGGGCGCGGCGCGCCGGCGACGCACGAGGTTCACCTGGTCGCCGGTTCGCATCTGCGCGCCGCATTGGGCATGGAAACACTGGCGGTGAACACTTATCACATCCAGGCAGTGGCCGAAGCCGGCGCGGGGCTGCGCGTGAGCGCGACCGGCGCGGACGGCGTGATCGAGGGAATCGAGTCGGATGATGGGATGCTGGTGGGGGTGCAGTGGCACCCGGAGATGATGCCGAACGGCCCATGTGCACGTCTATTTGAGGCGTTTGTACGGCGCTGCCGGCCGGCTTCACGCTGAAATACCGGCTTTGTCTTAAGCCCGCTCGCCGACCTGCAAATCCTCCGAAGCGGCGAGGAGCGCCTGGGTGATCTCATACGCGGTGTGCCAGATGATGCCTTTATCATCGTCGTGCGGCGCGCCATCTGCCTCGCACGCGCTGAACCAGCCGCCCGCCTCCGGGTCGTATTGGCGGGTCAGGCACCAGTCCGCCTGGCGGCGGAAGAGCGCCTCGTAGTACGGCGCAAACCCGGATACCCGCGCCAGCGCCGCCAACCCGCTCGCCTGCACCCACGCCGCTTTGCGCACGTCGCCGGCGCCGAGATAGATATCGCCCCGGTAGGCGAAGCCGCCGTGCTCGTCGTCCCACGCTGCGTCGATGCAGCAGTCCAGCCGGGCGAGCGCGCTGTGACGGTGGGTCGGGTCCGCGAGTGCGTCGGCGGCCCAGGCGAGATGCCAGGCGGCATCCAGTTGGTGGCCGTAGTGTACGGTATAATCGACCGGTAGCCAGTCAGCCGTGAAGTGTTCCAGGATATGGCCGCTTTCAAGATCGAGCATCGGACCGGTCAGCAGCGCCACCAGCTCGCCGGCGCGCGCCTGATAGCGTGATTCATCGGTCGCCTCGGCCAGCGCCGAGACCGCCTCCAGCGCGACCAAGTGCGCACCGAGCGTCTTATCGCGCTTGCAAAGTGTCCATTCCGGCGTGAAAAATTCATGGTAGCCGCCGTGCCCGGCGTCGTATGCCCGGTCTTCCAGCAGATCGTAAGTCTCAACCGCCGCGCGGAGCAGGCTCGCGTCGCCGTTTGCCCGGTAAAGCGCAACCAGCGCCGTGATCGCCGACAGGTGGCCGCGCAGCCGTTTCTGGCGCTGAAGCGGCGCGCCGTCGCGCGTCGCCGCCCAGTACCACCCGCCATGTACGCCGTCGTGGAAGTGTTCGAGCAGGAACGCCGCGCCCTGCTGTGCGGCGTCCAGGTAGCACCCGCCACCCAGCCCGGCCCGGTGCGCCATCGCAAAGCTGGCAACTAAGTGAGTCTGCGTCGTCAAGAACTTAGCTTCGCCGTAGGGAATCCAGTGCCGGTTCAACTGGGTCATAAACCCGCCGTACCGGGCGTCGAGGCCGTGAACCAGCCAGGGCGCGAGCACGGCGGTTTCGAGGTGAGAAAGCAGTATATCAGAAGGATCGAGCATTAAATTCACCGACACATACTCTCAGGATGGGTTTGAACCCTGGTGCAGCCCCACTATACTACCGAAAGGTCGGCACCGTCAATAGTAGGTTGGGGCGTAATGTGGCCGGTTGCATCGGATTGCGCAAGCTGGACCAAACGGCGATCACAAGGTTTTAATGCGTGAATCTGATAAAAACTCTCAATTCTATTATAGTTTTGTTCAAAATAAGGGTTGTGACGCTGCTGATCCTGACGTCCATCGCCGGTTTGATGCTCGGCCCAGATGGGCAGCCCGAGGCCGGCGCGCCGTTTTTGCTCATCCTGACCGGCGCGACGCATACGCGCATCCCTTCTGGGCAGCGATGGCCGGCGCCGGGGCCGGTGTACTTGGTGCCGGTAGGAGCGGCGGCGCTGGCGCCGGTCGTGCTAATGCTGGGTGTGGATATGCTTATCCTCTAGAACCGCCCTTATCCCAACCTTATCCCAATTTATCCCAACTTATCCCAAACATCCGGCTTCCCGGAAGCCCGCCGCTTCTGGAAAGTTAACATGCGCGCGCAGGGGTCCGTCCCCTTGCCGGGGGCGTTACCGGATGAATTGCTCGACGTATTCGAGGTAACCTTTGCGACCGCCGTGCTTTGTCCACGACTGCACCGACTTGCGGACGCGCTTGAGGCACGCAAGGATTTCGTCAAGCGTGTTGCGCGGCCCGTCTTCCAGCGCCTCCTCGGTCTCGGTGACGATCCCCACGGCCGGCCCATCGCCGGCCGGCTGGATATCGCTCAGCGCAGCGCGCCCCAATCGCCACTCGCATGTTGTATACACTGCGTCAAATAGTTCTTGCTCCGGCGACCGCAGCACCGGCTGCGGCGTCGCGCGCCCGCGCTGCTCCGAGCGGTACAGACGTATCAAGCTGCTCAGCACGTTATCGACATGAAAATCGGCCAGGTCGCCAGGGTTCTCATGATAGACGCTGACAATAGCAAACTCGATGTTTTGCAGCACATCCAGGTATTGATCTTCAAATCTCTCAGACATAGGTCCCCCCGATTAGATTCTCAGACATTGTGTTAGATATCGTATAATCGTATTGAGGAAAAATCAACCTCACCCACATTTAAGCGTGACTTCAAGGAGCAGCGCATGACCATCCGCACATTGATCCTGTCCGGCGGCGGCGGGCGCGGCGCGTTTCACGCGGGCGTGTACAGCTACCTGATGAACGAGCACAAACCCAGATTGTCCGGCGAGCGCGGCGGCGCCTGGGAGCCTGATATTATTGTCGGCACTTCTATCGGTGCAGTGAACGGCGCTGCCATCGCGCAAGGGATTACGCCGGAGGCCCTGGAGCGGTTCTGGCTGGGCTTGCGCGAGCACCATATTCAGGGCCTGCCGCCGGGCATGCGCCGGCTGACGCGCTGGGTGGTGAACCGGCTGCTCAAGCCGGCGATCGGCGTCACGCTCGCGCAGGTTCCCCAAGCGCAGTCTACCTCGCCCGGCGCGGCGTCCTCCTGGCCGCCGCTGCCGATCATGCCGAAATGGATCAGCGAATACTTGATCGGGCGGTGGAACAACCTGCTCGACACCGGCCCGCTGCGCGAGACCCTCGTTCACAACCTGAAGATCGATTCTGAGAAGCTGGCGCAGAGCGATAAGACCCTGATTATCAACGCGACCAATGTGCGCACCGGCGAGCAGGTCACCTTCTGCAACCATCCCATTTTTGATCGCAAAACCGGCAAGCAGCGCGAAGACGTGCGCGTGGGGATCACCGTTAACCGCATCCTCGCCAGTTGCAGCATCCCGCTGGTGTACCCGTGGACCGAGGACGCCGGCGAGGTCTACTGGGATGGCGCGGTCGTGTCGAACACGCCGCTCGGCGCTTCGCTCGATGTTGCTAATGACCGGGCGAAGGGGCAGTCGCTTGAGGAGCCGATGGAGGTTGTGGTCGTGATGATGACGCCCTGGTGGGAACTCGACGCCGAGACGCCGAAGGGCCGCCAAAAGCTACCGGGCAATTTCTCCGAGGCGGCGACCTGGGCGCTGGACTGGGCGCTGCTGGCGTCGTTCCGGGAGCGGCTGCACATGACGCGCCTGTGCAACAAGCTCGCGCGCGAGCAGCGGGAGGCGGGACAGCCGGTCACTTACCGCCTGGTCGATGTGATCGTCATCGCGCCGCAGGAGTTCATGGAAGTACAGCGCATCATCGACTACGACGAACAGAGCGCGGCGCTCATCCACCTGGGCCGCGAAGCCGCCGCGCGCGCCTTCGAGGAGCATTTCGGCGCCGGCTGAGGAATTTCGATTCGCAAGACCGGGATGCTTTATCTATAATAGCCGCGCAAAATGCGAGTGAACAGGTATACAAAATGGCAAATCGTTCTCGAAGAAAACGGACCTCTCAAAAGGTCGAAGCACAGCCTCGCGCGGTTCCCGGTTGGGCGCTGGCCGGGCTGCTGGCCTGTGTGGCGTTCCTGGCCGGGTTTGTCGCGGCGACGTTGATTTTCTCCGACCAGCAGCCCGCCGAAGGTTTGTACACGGCGGAAGAAGTGGAGGCGATGATTGCCCACCGGCTGCTGAACAAGCCGCCCGTCGAAGGCTATGCACACACTTTCCGCACGGTAGACGGCGACCCTGCCATCGGCCCGAAAGACGCGCCTGTGGAGATCGTGGAATACTCCGACTTTAGCTGCGGCTACTGCGGGCGTTTCTACTACCAGACCTTGCAGCCAATCTTAGACGCTTACGGCGACAAGGTGCGCTTCGTCTACCGGGACGCGCCGGTGCTGGGCGCATACGACGCCGCCTATGCCGCCGAGTGCGCGAACGAGCAAGGGCGCTTCTGGGAATATCATAACTACCTGTTCGCCAACCAGGGCAGCTTTGGCCCCGACCTGTTTACGATGATCGCCAAAAGGCTGGACCTGGACATCGACGCCTTCGAGGCCTGCCTGGCTTCGGACCGCGTGAAACTGGAGGTGGAGGGCGACTTCGAGCTTGCCAATGATCTCGACCTGACCGGCACGCCCGGCTTTACGATCAACGGCAAATTCTTCGTCGGCGCGCAGCCGTTCGATTATTTTAAGGATGAAATCGAGGCGGCGCTGGCCGAGGCCGGCGGTTAAGCGCCTTACAGCCCATATCCGATGAACCGTCAAGCCCGCAGGGCGTCACGTCTTCGCGTGCTTAACGGTTATGCCGAGGAGATACAGTCATGATGAACCTGCGCGCAGTCGATGCAATTGAAATTTTTAGCCTGGTCGATAACAGCATCGAAGTTATCTACCACCTCGACCGGGACGACGTGAAGCGCCCTAACCAGTGGTTCGAGAGCGACGCCCAGACTCTCCCGCTGGCCGACCACGGCTTCGCCGTGTTGGTGCGCACCTACGCGGGCGGCGACGTTCACACCGTGCTCCTGGACACCGGGCCGCGTCCGGATATCCTGGTCGAGAACGCGCGCCGCATGGCGCTTGACTTGCAGGCGGTCGAGGCGATTGTGATATCGCACAGCCATTGGGATCACCACGGCGGCTTGCTCAGCGTACTGGACGCCATCGAGAAGCCGGACGTCTCGGTCCTCATCCATGCAAATATGTTCGGTGTCTTCGGCGTGCGAAAGAAAGACGGCGCCATCGAAGTCGAAGCGCGCGCCCCTTTCCCCACCGAGGCGGACATCCGGGCGCGCGGCGGCGTCCCGGTTGACAGCGCCGCGCCCGTCCTCATCGCCGGCGGCACGCTGCTGGTCACCGGCGAGATTCCGCGCCTCGCCGATTACGAGACCGGCTTTCCGGGCCGGTTCATCCGGGCCGACGACGGCGGCTGGCAGCCCTACGACATGTGCGACGAGCGCGCGCTGGCGGCGAACGTCGCCGGGTGCGGCCTGGTGGTGCTCACTGGCTGCGGGCATCGCGGGATCGTCAGCACGGCGCGCCGCGCGCGGGCGCTGACCGGTGTGGACCGCGTGCACATGATGATGGGCGGCTTCCACCTGGCCGGCGAGAAGGTCGAGCCGCGCATCCCGCAGACCGTGGCGGACGTCGCGGCGCTGGCGCCGGGACTGCTGGTGCCCTGTCACTGCACCGGCTTCCCGGCGATGATGGCGTTCGCGCAGGCCATGCCGGGCGCGTTCGTGGCTAACAGCGTAGGCAACCGGTACACGGTCGGCGCGCCGCGCCGGGAAAAGTAAGCTTGGCGCTTGCTTGCGCGGTGAGGTGGGGATAGACTATGGGTTGTGAGCTTATTCCCTCGGTGTGTGCGCCATGACCGAGTATAAACCCAAGTACGACAATTCCTACGCCCTGGTCATCGGAATCGACCATTACGAAGACAAACGCCTTCCCGACCTCTCGACCGCCGTGTACGGCGCGCGGGAGGTTGGCATTACCTTAAAGGCGCTTGGCTTCCGGGTCGATGAGTTGTTCGAGGCGGAGGCCACCAAAGATACCGTCCTGGACTGGCTGGAGACGATGACGGAGGTCACCGGCCCGGACGACCGCATATTTTTCTACTTCGCCGGCCACGGAGCGACCCGGACCGCCGCACGCGCTGGAGCACAGTCGGGTTTTTTGAAACTGGCCGGGTCGAAGGGTTACCGTGATGCGCTGGCGATGGATGAGGTGCTGAGCGCAGCGCACTATATCCAGGCCAAGCATGTCTTCTATGCGCTCGACTGCTGCTTCAGCGGGCTGGCGATCCCGCCCCGGGGACGCACTCCTCGTGACATACGCAAACTGTACAAAGAAATGATGACGGCCCCGGCGCTCGAAATTCTGACGGCGGGAAGCGGCGACGAAGAAATCGTTGACCGCCTGACTTTTGCCGACCATTCACCGTTTACCTATTACTTCCTGCGCGGGCTGCGCGAACGGGAGGCGGAGAAGGACGGCATTATCGACGGCGACGAACTGGCGGGGTATGTCATAGACTGCGTGCTGGCGGAGCCGAAGCTTACCCAAAGGCCGCAGTATCATTACCAGCCCGGCCCCGATGGGCGAGGCGGGTGGTTCGTCTTTGTCGCCCCGCGCGAAAGGACGCCCGGCGAGCGCCGCGCCGAAGTGCAGGCGCTGATTGATGCGCTGCCGGACGAGGAGGCGCGCGCCGAACTGACCCACATCGCAACTTACGACGATGAGCTTGCAATCCGTGAGATGGCGCTGAGGGCGCTGCTTGCCCACCCCGCGCCGCCGCCCGAACCGGTCACGCGCTCTGAGAAGCCCGCGCCGGCCCCTGCGCGCAAACGCTTACCTTTCGAGCCGGAGTGGTGCACCATTCCCGCCGGGCCGTTCTTGATGGGAAGCACCGAGGAACATGTCAAACAAGTTATCAAGGAAGCCAATTGGGATGGGTACAAAAATGAACTGCCTCAACGCACGGTGGATATTCCCTACGACTATCGTATCGGCAAGTACCCGGTCACCTGGGCGCAGTTCGAGCCGTTCGTGAACGCCGGCGGCTACACCAACCGGGCTTATTGGACCCAGAGCGGTTGGGCGTGGCGTGAGAAAGTAGGCATCGTCAAGCCTGCATTGTGGAATGTCCCGAAATGGCGCGTCGCCGACCACCCGGCGAACGGCATAAGCTGGTACGAGGCGTATGCTTACTGCAAGTGGCTGAGCGAGCAGCTTGGCTACGAAGTGCGGCTGCCGACCGAGTCGGAATGGGAGAAGGCGGCGCGCGGAACCGATGGGCGCATCTATCCGTGGGGGGACACGTTCGACAAGAACAAATGCAATGTGTACGAGTCGAAGATCGGCACGACGACGCCGGTTGGGAAGTACTCGCCGGCCGGCGGCGATAGTCCTTACGGGTGTGCGGATATGGCGGGCAATGTGTGGGAGTGGTGTTTGACAAAGTGGAGAAAAGACTACAGTATTGGTGAAGATAATATTACAAAAGGCGACCTGGCGCGTGTTTTGCGCGGCGGCTCGTTCCGCTACTATGAATGGAACGCCCGCGCCGCCGACCGTCTCAGGGACTTCCCGCGCAACTTCAGTGGCGGTTTGCGCGCCGCGTCCCCCATTTCTTTTTAATTAATGCGTCTGTTAATCTGTCATCTGGACCTCTGTCATCTGATAACTCTGCAATCTGGAGGTCTGGGGGCGAAGCCCCCAGCGTTGCGCGCGAAGCGCGCCGAATCGATTTTTTTTGTTTTTTCCCCTCTCCCGGCGAGAAGGTGTGCAAATGGTAAAAGGTCGGTGTGCATGGGCGCCGCGCCCCCCATTAGGTATCTCTAACCCTATCTGAAAATTGTTAAGAACTCATCGGGTTTTACGGTTTCCCAATTCCCCAAAGTCGATGTCATGGTATAGTGTAGGCAGAAGTGGGGGAATAACCTGGTGAAAATTTGTCCTGAATGCGCTCATCAGAATAAAGATGGCGCGCTGGTTTGTGTTAACTGTGGCACAGACTTATTGCAGCGCGAGGGCGAAACCCTGGTCAATTCTAACTGGCTGGGCGAAGCGCGCCAGGCGTTCTTCGACGGCGACCTCGACGAAGTGCCGGTCGCCAAGCCGGAAAGCTCCGAAGTGGTGCTGCGTATCGACGGCGTGACCGGGCCGCTGGTGGTCGAAGTGACCAAGATGGGGGTCATCCTGGGCCGCGCGGATGTGGATGGCCGCATCTTCCCCGATATCGACCTCAGCCCTTACGGCGCCGAGCAGTGCGGCGTCTCGCGGCGGCACGCGCGCCTGGTGCTCAACACCTCCACTTACGAGGTCGAGATTTTCGACATGGGCAGCACCAACGGCACTTACGTTAACGGCGAACGGCTGGTCGGCAGCCAAAACCGCTACCTCAACCACGGCGACAAGCTTCGCCTGGGCCGTTTGAATCTCCAGTTTTTCTATCGCTTGTAACAAAAGCTATCGCAGAGGTTTTTAACCGCGAATAACACGAATAGTCACGAATAATCTTTATTCGTGCGCATTCGTGCATATTCGTGGTTAATTCTTCTCTTATCTCCGTGCTCTCCGTGCTCTCCGTGGTGAATAACTCTTCCTCACACAAACACCCCCGCCAGCCGCAGCGCCAGCGCCGCGCCGAAGACCAGCGTCACGCCCGCCGCCGCGCCCCAATCCGCGCGCGTCATCGCAATATCATAAAGCGAGGTGCGCGTCCCACGCGCCAGACCGCGCGCCGCTATCGTCATGCTGAGCTGGTCGCTCAGGCGCAGCGACGCGATGATGGTCGCCACCAGCACCGGCACGAAGCTCCGCGCGCGCGCCAATACGTGCCCCCGCCCGGTGATGTGACCGCGCGCCTCCTGCGCCTGCTCGATGGTGGTAAACAGCGAATGCGCGGTCGGCAGGTAGCGCAGCGCCAGCGACACCGTAAGACCCCAGGTATACGGCATCCCCAGCCGCACCAGGCCGCGCACCAGCATATCCTGCGGCGTGGTCAGCAGCGGCAGCGACGCCATGAACGCCAGCGCGTTGGCCCGCACCGCAAAGCGCACCGCGTCGTGTACGCCGCCCGCCGTCAGCGCCAGCGGCCCCAGCGCCAGCCACGTCCCGCCGCTCGGCGCAAACCACGGCTGTAAGCTCAAGATCAGCACGGTGATCGGCGTCATACGCGCCCACACCCACCGGACGCGGTTCCACGGCACGCCGGCGCTCAGCAGCAGCGCATTGACGCCCAACAGCGCAATCGCCAGCGCCGGGATGCTTTGCAGCGCCAGGCACAGCATGATCCCCAGCAGCGCCGCCCACAGCTTGACGCGCGGGTCGGTGCGGTGCAGGGCGCTGTCGCGCGGGACGTAAAGATCAAACGATGTGCTCACTCGCGCGCGCCCTCTTCATTCGCGTTATTTGCGTTATTCGCGGTTAAAATCTTCTCCTTCTCCAGCATCCCGACAAGCTCCGCCACCGCGAGCGGCACACGCGGCAGGCCAAGCTCGCGCGCCAGCCGGACCACCATCGGCGGGCGCAGGCCGGCATGCTGCAAGACCTCCACCTGCGAGAACACCGCATCCGGCGGCCCGTCCGCCGCGACTGCGCCGCCGTCCAGCACGACCACGCGCTCGCACTTGGCCGCCAGCCGCATATGGTGCGTCACCAGCAAGATCGTGCCGCCGGCCGCGTGGTGCGCGCGCAGCCACCGCACGACGCCGCGCCGCCACAATCCGTCCAGGCCGACCAGCGGCTCGTCGAGGACGAGGATGGGCGTGCGCAGCGCCGCAATCGACGCCAGCGCCACCAGCCGGCGCAGGCTGAAGCTCAGCACCGCCGGAGGATGCGCGGCGTAGTCGGTCAGGCCGAACTGCTCCAGCGTCTCGCACACGCGCGCCTCGAGCGCGGCATCGCGCAGGCCCAGGTTGCGCGGGCCGAACGCGATTTCGTCGCGCACGGTGGCGCTGAAAATCTGGTGCTCCGGGCTTTGGAACGCAAAGCCCACCATCCGCGCAATCTCGCCGACCGGCAGACGTGCGATATCCTGCCCCTGGATGTGCACCGCGCCGCGCGTGGGGCGCAGCAGGCCGATGAGGTGCTTGAGCAGCGTTGATTTGCCGCTGCCGTTCGCGCCGACCAGCGCGGCGTATTGGCCCGCCGGTATGTCGAGGTCGATGCCGCGCAAGACCGGCGGCCCGCCCGGATAAGCGAAGTGCAGGTCATCGAGGGTGATGGCGATGTTCATGCTTTCAATGCTGCCAGCGCGCCTTGATAGGTTACGAAGTCATCCCGGCCCAGCGCACGCGCCAGCCGCGCCGCCGGCGGCACCGGCGCGCCGATGCCGTCCAGCCAGCCGGTGTCGATGAAAATTTCGCGCGGCGCGCCCTCCCGCGCGATGCCGCCGCCGTGCAGCGCCAGCACACGCCCGGCAAAGTCCGCGACCGAGTCGGCGTCGTTCTCCGCCATAATCACGGTCACGTCGGTGCGCGTGCGCAGGTCGTCGATGGCGCGCAGCACCTCGGCGCGGCCCAGCGGGTCGAGGCTGCTCACCGGCTCGTCGAGCAGCAGGATATCAGGCCGCATCGCCAGCGTCGCCGCGAGCAGGGTTCGCTTCTGTTCGCCGCCGGAGAGCGTGCCCGGCGCGCGGTGGCGCAGGTGCGCCAGCCCGCACGTCTCCAGCGCCCAATCGATGCGCTCGACCATCGCGGCGCGCGGTACGGCCAGGTTCTCCAGGCCCCACGCGATTTCCATCTCGACCGTGGGATTGAACAACTGGCCCTCCGGCTCCTGGAACACCATCCCGACCCGGCCCTGTACCGACACCGCGCCGGCGAGCGTGCCCCCGGTGAGGCGCGGCGCGAGGCCGGCCAGGATAAGCAGCAGCGTGGTCTTGCCG
>JAFGMM010000151.1 GCA_016927535.1 Anaerolineae bacterium | reverse complement strand
GCCTTTCGCATGCCGGCAAACGTCGGATAGCGCGGTTCGTTGATGGCCTTCACGACGCTGACGACCGCCGGCAGCGGCGCGCGAATCGTTTGCCGGCCCTGCTCAAGCGCGCGCACGACCGTGATCTTCCCCGCGCCGAAATCAACCCCTACAATGTCATCGACGAGCGTCAGCGCCGGCCAGCCCAGCGCGCGCGCCACGCCGAGATGGACGGCGCCGGTATTCAAATCGACCGCCTCTTTGCCCGCGAGCACCAGATCAACGCCGCCCAGCCTGCGAACCGCAGCGGCGGCGGCGCGCGCCAGCCCGAAAGCATCTGCGCCGGCCAGCCCCGCATCCCAGACGCGCAGCGCCGTATCGCAGCCCATAGAGACGGCGTAGCGGAGCGCGATACCATCATCGTCCGGCCCTACCGCCAGCGCGGTCACTACGCCGCCGTGCGCCTCTTTGAGCAAGACGGCTTCTTCGACTGCGTACTCGTCCCAGGGGTTTATCACAGGTTCGGGGATATCCCAGGTCGCGGTCACGCCGCCGGCCGCATCGACGGTAGGCAGCGCGGCAGTGTCGGGGACACTGCGCGTAAGCACGACAATATGCAACGTTCACCTCACAGGCCGCTGATTATACCGGGGAAACCTCATCTATAGGCAGGATGACCGTGCAGCACGGCCGGCCGGTAGGATGCGCCGTGCCCATTGCCGACGCGGAGCACGTGCGCCAGGTCGATCTTGACCTCGTGCCCATCCCAGCGCACCGGTTCGCCGCGCTCTGCCTCGTCGAGCGTGAGCCAGAACGCGCCGCGCTGGCGGTCGCTTGCCAGCAGCGTAAACATCAAGTGAGAATCTCTAAGCTTTACGTCAAAGACTTCACGGAAATAGTGCGTCTCGGCGACGCGCGCGCCGGGGCGGTTGCTAGTCTGCCGCTCCTCGATCATGCCGGCGTAAGTGATTTCGACATCCTGGCGCGTAAGCCACGGGAGGATCTTCTGCTCGTCCACCAATTCCTCGCGCATCTCGCGGAAAGGGTCCAGCTCGCGCCCGGTGCGGCGCTTGAACCACCTGCGCAGCATCGCCAGGCTGGCGCGGGCGTCGTCGCTGCCCTTGTCGATGTAAAAGCGCAGATCGTTCGTGCCCGGCTTTTCAAGTTCGGCGTCGAGCCGCCGCAAGATCGCGGCGTCGTCATAAGCAAGCGCGCCGCCCAACGGGATGGCCGTGTAGTTGCCACTGCGGGCGCGCGCCAGGTTTAGCAAAAAGAGATAGCGCCCTTGGTATTCGACGCGGCAGAACGCCACACAAGTTACGCGCAGTTTGGACATCACCATACACTCCTTTGACGATTATGTCCCAATTATAGATTAACTTAGGATCCATGCCACCCGACAAATCGGCTAATCAACTATACGAATTGCCGGTTGGAAATGTTGCCGGTGCGCCGCCTATCTCCAATAATTAGGAGAAAAGCAGAAATGATCCGGCGCGAGTTTGTCATACATATCTGTACTTTGTCACTAATTGTACCCCATAAAACGCCTCAGAGTACGCTTTCTACCTTAAAACAAACCGCAGGGCCATAAAGCATCCCAATTTTTATGCGTTTCTCGATCATAAGGTATACTTAGTGAAGTACGCCGCCGCGCGTGCGCCGAGCGCAGATTCGATTCAATTCATATGAGACCATAACCAGAGGCAGACATGTCCCTAACCGAACTCACGATCACCGAGGCCCAGGCCAAACTCAGCGCCGGTGAGATTACGGCGGTCGAGCTAGCCCAGGCGCATCTCGACCGCATCGCGGCCCTGGAACCCAAAATCCGCGCCTACCTGGCGGTGACGCCGGACTTGACGCTGGCAATGGCCGAGCAGGCCGAACGCCGGCGGCGCGCCGGCGCGCGCGGCCCGCTGCTGGGTATCCCGCTGGCAGTCAAGGATGTGCTGGCGCTGAAGGGCTTCCCGACCACCTGCGGCTCGCGCATTCTGGAAGGCTTCGCGCCGCCGTTTACCGCGACCTCAGTGCAGCGGCTCATCGACGCGGGCGCGGTGGTGCTGGGCAAGACCAACACCGACGAGTTTGCAATGGGGTCCTCGACCGAAAACTCGGCGTACTTCACCACGCACAACCCCTGGGACCTGGAGCGCGTGCCGGGCGGCTCCAGCGGTGGGAGCGCGGCGGCGGTCACGGCGCGGATGGCGCCGGGCGCGCTTGGCACCGACACGGGCGGCAGCGTGCGGCAGCCGGGCGCGCTGTGCGGTATCGCGGCGATAAAGCCGTCGTATGGGCGGGTGAGCCGGTTCGGGCTGGTTGCCTACGCTTCGTCGCTGGACCAGGTGGGCGCGCTGGGGCGGACGGTGGCGGATGTGGCGACGATCCTCGGCGTGATGGCCGGCTGGGACGAACTGGACTCGACTTCGGTCGATAAACCGGTGCCCGACTACCTGGCCGCGCTCACCGGCGATTTGAAAGGCGTCCGGGTCGGCATCCCTGAAGAATACTTCATCGCGGGCATCCAACCCGAAGTCGAGCAGGCAGTGCGCGCCGCCATCGAGCAGATGCGGGCGCTGGGCGCGGAAATCTTCGATGTGAGCCTGCCGCATACCGAGTATGCGCTGCCGGTCTACTACATCATCGCGCCCGCCGAGGCCAGCGCGAACCTGGCACGCTACGACGGCGTGCGCTATGGTCCCCGCCAGTCAACCGGCGAGATGTGGGAGACCTACAAAGAGACGCGCGGCGAGGGCTTCGGGCCGGAGGTAAAGCGGCGGATCATGCTGGGCACGTACACGCTTTCGGCGGGCTACTACGATGCGTACTATGCGAAGGCGCAGAAGGTCCGCACCCTGATTAAGCGCGACTTCGACGACGTGTGGGAAAAAGTAGACGTGGTGGTCGGGCCGACTTCGCCGACGACCGCGTTTAAGATCGGCGAGAAGGTGGACGATCCCCTCCAGATGTACTTAAGCGACGTGTTCACGCTCGCCGCGAACCTGGCGGGCATCCCCGGCCTCAACGTGCCTTGCGGCTTCGACGCGAAGGGGCTGCCGGTCGGCTTACAGATCATGGGGCCGGCTTTCAAGGAGGAGGTAGTCCTGCGCGTGGGCCACGCTTACGAGCAGGCGACCGAATGGCACAGACGAAGGCCGGCGATGGTAGAGGCATAGATTGACTCGGCCCTAACAAATAATTACGACCACTGGAACCGACCGCCCGTGGACACCACACAATGCCGCTTATGGCCCTGGCTCGTCCCGATCCTGCTCCTGACCGCCTGGCTGGGCGCGCGGGGCCTGGACGCCGACGCGATCTGGTACGACGAATGGGCCTCGTACTACAACGCCGGCGGCGCACACTACGGCCCGCTCGCGCCCGGCGCGATCATCGAGCGCATCGCGGCGGACAACTACACCCAGACGCCGGCCTATTATTTCGTGCTGGCGGGATGGGGCGCATTCGCGGGGTGGACAACCTTCGCGGTGCGCGCGCTCTCGCTGCTGATCGGGCTGGCGGCGACGGCGTGGACCTACCGCCTGGGGCGTGACCTGATCGCGCCGGGCGCGGGCTTGCTCGCAGCGGCGGCGATGGGCACGTCGGCCTTTTTCGTCGAGTACCTGCACGAGGCGCGTCCCTATACGCTGTATGCGCTGCTCGTGGTCGTGAATGTATGGTTGTATTGGCGGCTGGTCTTCTTTCCCCCTCTATCCCCGGCCCTTTCTCCCACAAGGGGAGAAAGGGAGTCGGCGCGCCGCCGGGGAGCCTTCCTCCTCACGTTGAGCGCGGCGCTGGCGCTCTATACCCACTACTTCACAATCTTTGTCTTTATCGCCCTCGGCCTGTATCACCTGCTCTTTGCGCCGAAGACGCGCGCATGGTGGCGCGCGCCGGTCGCCATGGGCGCGGGCGGGCTGCTCTTTGTGCCGTGGCTGGGCGTGCTGCTGAGCGCCGTAAGCACGAACCTGCGCACCAGCGACCCGTCGATGGCGCTGGGCACTGCCGAGCTAATCGGCATGTTGGGTTACGGGCTGGGCAACGGAATCGCTGCGCCGCTGACAATCATCGTGTGGGGCGCGGCGGTCTTCGAGCGCGGGCGGGCGGTGCGATTCGTGGGGTTTCTGGCGCTCGGCGTCGCAGGGATGGTCGTAGCGCTCAACGCGCTGCTTCCAATCGTCATCAACCTGCGCTACCTGATGGCGCTCCTCCCGCTCACTGCCCTGCTGTTCGGAGCCGGCGCGGCGCGGTCGGCGCGGCTGCACAGACTCGCGCCCACCCTGATTTTAGCAATATGGACCGGCGCGGGTGTGTGGCACAGCCTCACGCCGGCCTTCAGCGACACGCTGTTCACCGAACGGCACCAGGCGCTTTTCCGGCGCGGTTTGCCGCTCGACCGGCTGGCCGACGCCCTGCACGAGCAGGCGCAGACCGGCGACGTGTTGGCGCTGCACACGCAGCTTATCGCCGGCCCCATCATGACCTCGTTCCAGCACTACATGTACGATGTCCCGGTCAAATACCTGGTCACGTCGGGCGACAACGTGTTCGAAGGCTACGCCGGGCAGGCGCGCAGCTTCCTCGGCGACGCGCCGCGCGTCTGGCTCGCCGCCGAGCGCCACAACGTCGCCGACCCGCCGCCTAACGTGATGCTGGCGCAGTTCGAGCAGGTATTGGCAGAGGACGGCTATGTGTACTGCCGGCGCGCGCTCGACCTGGATACGCTGCACCTCGATCTGTACGCCGCCGCGCCGGTCTGCTGCGGCCCGCCGGAGGATATCGAATCGGCGGCGCTGGCGCGCTTCGGCGATTCCGTGACTCTGACGCACCTCAGCGCGACGGTGACGGTAGAGGCGGCGGATAGTACCCTCGCAGTGTTGTCTGCCTGGTCGGGTGGTGATAAAGTACCGCCATACACCTACTCGGTGGCGCTGCACGTCTTTGACGCCGACGGCAAATTTGTTTCACAGGCCGACTTCGGCCTGCCGGTCGAAGCTTACGGCTGCTACCGGGCGCGCATCCCGCTCGATGGGCTGGCGCCGGGCGTCTATACGCTGACCGGAACCGTCTACAACTGGCGCGACGGCACGCCGCTCCCCGCCGAAGCACTCCACGCGCCGGTCGAGCCGGGGGAACAGCGTCACCAGGTCATACTGAACCGGTTTACCATTACTATTACTACTATTGAGGAAATCCCATGAAAATTTTTGTACCCGGACGTATTTGCCTTTTCGGCGAACATTCCGACTGGGCCGGCGGCTACCGGCGCATTAATTCCGAGATCGAGCGCGGCTATTGTCTCATCACCGGCACTGACCAGGGCATCTACGCCGAAGTATCGCCGCACCCCACCCACCTCGTCATGACCTCGACCACCGACACGGGCGAAAGGTGCGGCCCGTATGAGGTCCTGATGAAGCCGCAAGCGCTGCTTGAAGAAGCCGAGAAGGGCAGCTTCTGGAGCTATATGGCAGGCGTCGCCTACCAGGTGCTCACCAACTACCATGTACGCGGGCTGGTCATCGACAACTACAAAACCGATTTGCCGATCAAGAAGGGCCTTTCGTCGAGCGCAGCGATCTGTGTGCTGACGGCGCGCGCGTTCAACCGCGTTTACGATCTCAAGATGACGGTGCGCGGCGAGATGGAGATGGCTTACCAGGGTGAAATCCTCACGCCGTCGCGCTGCGGGCGCATGGACCAGGGCTGCGCGTTCGGCAACCGCCCGGTGCTGATGACCTTCGACGGCGACCGGCTCGACACCGAGGAGCTGCGCGTCAAGGAAGACCTGTACTACGTGATCGTGGACCTGAACGCCCAGAAAGACACGATGAAGATTCTGGCCTCGCTCAATCGCTGTTTCCCTTTCCCACAAAACGATATCGAGCGCGGCGTGAACGACCTGCTCGGCCCGGCCAACAAACGCATTGTAGACCAGGCCATCGGCGCGCTGCGCGTCTCGGATGCGGCGACGCTGGGCAGGCTGATGGTCGAAGCGCAGGCCGAATTCGACCGGCTCGCCACGCCCGCCTGCCCGGATGAACTCACCGCGCCGGTGCTGCATAAAGCGCTCAACTACGCGCCGCTGAAGCCGCACATCTGGGGCGCCAAGGGCGTCGGCTCGCAGGGCGACGGCACTGCGCAGTTCCTGGCAAAGAGCGCCGAAGACCAGAGGAAGGTTCTGGAGGTCATCACGCGCGACCTGGCGATGGAATGCTACCCGCTGACGCTGAGCGCCGGCAGCCGGGTGCGCAAGGCGGTGATCCCGGCGGCGGGCTTCGGGACGCGGCTCTTCCCGGCGACCAAAGCGATGAAGAAAGAGCTTTTCCCCATCGTAGACCGCGACGGCATCGCGCGCCCGGCGATCCTGTACATCATCGAAGAGGCGCTGAGCGCCGGCATCGAAGAAATATGCATCATCGTGCAGCAAGAAGACCTGCGCGATTTCGAGGCGTTCTTCCGATCGCAAATCTCAATCGAGAACTTCAACAAGCTGCCGCCCCACTTCCAGGACTACGCGCGCCGCCTGCTCGACGTGGGCCGGCGCGTGACTTTTGCCATTCAAGAGCGGCAGGAGGGCTTCGGGCACGCGGTCTACTGCGCGCGCGAGTTCGTGGGCAGCGACCCGTTCCTGCTGATGCTGGGCGACCACATCTACCGCTCCGACAGCGAGGTCTCGTGCGCGGCGCAGTTGATCGAAGTGTACAACCGGCACGGATTGAACGTGGTCGGTTTGAAGCGCACGAAAGAAGAAGATATCAGCAGCTTCGGCACGGTGGGCGGCTTCTGGCTGGAGGGCGAATTCGGGCACACGCTCTCGGTGACCGAGTTCTACGAGAAGCCCACGGTCGAATATGCGCGCGAGAAGCTGCGCGTGGAGGGCGTGCCGGAGGGCGAATACCTGACGCTGTTCGGGCAGTACATCGTCAAGCCGCAGGTGTTCGACTACCTGGAGGAACATATCGAGCACAATGTGCGCGAGCGCGGCGAATTCCAATTCACCAGCGCCATCGACCGGCTGCGCCAGGAAGACGGCTTCCTCGCGTATGTGGTCGATGGGCAGCGCTACGATATCGGCATGCCCGACTTCTACGTCGAGACCCTGCGCACCTACCGGCTGCCGCCGGAGAAGAAATGACCGGTATGGCTGCTATGCGAGAAGAGATTAACCACGAATAGCACGAATCATCACGAACGAGGATATTCGTGCGCATTCGTGTTTATTCATGGTTTGATCTTTCTCTTAATCAGATATATCTCTTAAACTTATAGATAAGGTATGATTATGGATAAAGTATCCCAGGCGCTCGCCGAGGCGGCGCTGTACACCGACGGACAGGAATACACCGTGATTCACCTCCCGCTGGCCGCCATCACCGCCGCGGCCGGCGTGCTGGCGGAGATCGGCGAAGCGTTCAGCGTGGTCATCGCCGACAAGGACGAGGTGACGTTGATCCTCGCGCGCGAAATATGGGACGACTTCAAGCAGGCGCGCCTGCCGGAGCGCCAAGTCGCGCCGGAGCCGTTCCGCTTGGTGACGTTCGACCTGCCGCTTACGATGGACCTGGTGGGCTTCATGGCAGCGGTGAGCGGGGCGCTGGCCGAGGCCGGGGTGCCGCTGCTGGCGTTCTCGGCGTATGCGCGCGACCATCTGCTGGTGCCGGCGGCGCAATTCGATACGGCGTGGGCGGCCCTGAAAACATTGAAGGCGCTGCAGAGCGGCGCGTAGCATTTGTACCTGGTCCGGCTGCCCGCCTATAATTTCCTTAGTCCCGTGCATTAACGTACTTGACCAGGAGGGGTACGGTGCGATCCAAACGGCTGGTCTTTTTCGTCGTCCTGCTGTTGTTAATCGGTGCAGCGCTGCCTGCCGCCGGCGCGCAGGGTAAAACGCTCTACTGGCAGCGTTGGGACTCAGATATCACCGTGCTCGAAAACGGCGACCTGCGCATCGTCGAGACGCACGAAGTGAACTTCACCAGCGGCGAATTTCGCTTCGGGATGCTGGGCATCGACCAGGAGCGGCTCGAAAGCATCTCAGATGTGAGCGTGCGCGAAGGCGACACGGTGTACGAGGTATCGGGCAGCCAGACGCCGGGCACGTTCTTCATACGCGGCAGGGGATACGGCGCGACGTTCGAGATCACCTACTTCTTGCTCGACCCGCCGGTGAGCCGCGAGACGCGCACCATCACCATCGCGTACACCGTGAAGGGCGCGACGCGCTACTACGAAGGCGGCGACCAGGTGTACTGGGAGGCGGTGGGCGCGCTAGGCTGGCCCATCGACAGCGCCACGGTGACGCTGCGCCTGCCGGCGGCGGCAGCGCCGCGCCCCGGCGTTGACCCGGTGGTGTGCTACGGGCTGGCATGCCAGATCTCGGTGGATGGGAGCACGATCACCTACCGCCTGACCGAACGCTCGAAGGGCACGACGCCGCTGGAGATCCGCGCGCAGTTCCCGCACGGCGTCATCACCGGCGAAGCGCCCGCCTGGCAGCGCGAGTACGACCGGCAGCGCCATTACGATGAGGTCATCAAGCCGGCGTTGAACCTGCTGTTTGGCGTGTTGGGGTTGGCGTTGATCGCCGGCGGGCCGCTGATCGTGCTTTTGCTGTGGCGGCTGCACGGGCATGACCCCGACCCCGGCGCGATGCCGGAATACCTCACCGAACCGCCGTCCGATCTGCCGCCGGGCATCGTGGGCACGCTGGTCGATGAGCAGGCCGACCTGCAAGACATCACGGCGACGCTGATTGACTTGGCGCGGCGCGGCTACCTGACCATCGAGCAGACCAGCTCGTGGGGCAGATTCGTTTTCAGGCGCACCGATAAACCCGGCGCCGACCTGCACAACTACGAGAGCTTTTTGCTGCGCCAGATCTTTGGCTTCGACAAGACCGAGCGCAAGCTCGACGATCTGAAAGCCAGCTTCTATACTGCCATCCCGCACCTGCAAGACCGGCTTTACGGCGCCGTGGTACAGGATGGGTTCTTCACCGCCGAGCCGGACGATGTGCGCGCATTCTGGCGCAGTGTGGGCACCGTAATTGTTGTTGCGGCGGTCATTGCGCTTATCGGTATCCCGCTGCTGTTCCGGGGCATCGCGGAGACATGGGTACTGGTACCGGTGGGATTGGGCATCACCGGGCTTCTGGTGGCGCTCGCCGGGCGCTGGATGCCGGCCAAGACGCGCAAAGGCGCCGAGCAAGCCGCGCTCTGGGCGGCCTTCCGCAGCTACATCAAACAGATCAAGCAGTACAACACCGACATAGAAACCGCGACCGATCAGTTCGAGAAGTACCTGCCTTACGCCGTCGCCTTCGGCCTCGATAAAACTTGGACGCACACTTTCGCGCAGGTCCCTTCGACGCCGGCGCCGGCGTGGTATATTCCCTTCGCGCCTTACCGCCAGCGCAGCAGCGCTGCCGTGGGCCGGACCGTGACCGACCTGGGCCGTCCCGCTTCAAGCGGCGCAGCGAGCAGCGCGGCCCGCGCAAGCAGCAGCGCCGGGCCGGACTTGAGCGACCAACTCGCCCGGCCTACCCAATCGGCGGCGCAGGCGCTCAGCGACGGGCTGGCGAGCAGTCTCAGCGATATGAGCAGCGGTCTGGCGAGCCTGCTCAATTCCGCCGCCAGCACCTTTACCAGCCGCCCGCAGCCGACCCGCTCGTATACCAGCGGCAGTTGGAACTGGGGCACCGGCAGCAGCAGCCGGAGCGGTTGGGGCAGCAGCCGGTCGAGCAGCAGTTGGAGCAGCAGCCGGAGCAGTTCGCGCAGCAGTTGGAGCGGCGGCGGCAGCCGGGGCGGTGGGTCGAGTGGTCGGCGCAGCGGCGGCTTTGGGTAAAATAAAGCGCTAAACCCTGCAAAATAGGGATATGAGCGTGCGCCTGAATTGTAGTACAATCAAGCCGCTGTATCTGTTGCTGAGAGGATACACCAGGAGGGTTTATGCAACACAGACGCCTGGGCCTTCTATTGACCTTATTTCTCATGCTGCTGCTCGCGGCGCCGCCGGTCGCCAACGCAGAGAGCAAAACACTCTACTGGAAGCGCTGGGACGCCGATATCACGGTGCGCGATAACGGCGACCTGCGCATCGTCGAAACGCACGTAGTAGCCTTTACTTCCGGGCAGTTTCACTTCGGCCTGCTGACGCTGGACATGCGGCGGCTCGAAAGCGTCGGCGACGTGAGCGTCAAAGTCGATGGCGAGCCATTCCAGCAAATCACCTTCACCGGCCAGCACCCCGGCAAATTCAAGACCCGGATCAACGAAGACACTTTTGAGATTGAATACTACTTCTTGGACCCGCCGGTGCAGTTCACCACGCGCACCATCGAAATCGCTTACACCGTGGCCGGCGCAACGCGCTATTACGAGAGCGGCGACCAGGTATACTGGGAGGCGGTGGGTGCGCTGGGCTGGCCCATCCAGGACTCCACGGCGACCGTACACCTGCCGCCGGGCGCAAGCATGCACAGCGACGAAGGCGCGGCGGCCTGCTACGGCCTGCCGTGCGATATCTCGATCTCGGATGACGGCAGCACGGTGACCTTTCGCCGCACGGGCCGCGCCGACGGCAACACGCCGCTGGAGGTGCGCGTACAGTTCCCACACGGCGTCATCGGCGGCAGCGCGCCTCCCTGGCAAGCGGACTATGACCGGCAGCGCGCTTATGACGAGACCGTGCGCCCGATGCTAAACCTGCTGTTCGGCGTGGTCGGCCTGGCGCTGGTCGTGGGCGGGCCGCTGGGCTTATATACGTTGTGGCGCACACGCGGGCGCGACCCCGAAATCGGCCCGGTGCCGGAGTACCTGGCCGAGCCGCCGTCGGACATGCCGCCGGGCATCGTGGGCACGCTGGTCGATGAGAAGGCCGATTTGCAGGACATCATGGCGACGGTCGTCGACCTGGCGCGGCGCGGCTACCTGACAATGCACGAGGACGGCTCGAAAGGCGACTTTCACTTCGAGCGCACCGACAAGCCCACCGATGGGCTGCGCCGCTACGAAAAGCTGTTGGTAGACCGCATCTTCCAGGACGACGATTACGCCTCGCTCGATGGCCTCAAGAACAAGTTTTACACCACCATCCCGCGCCTCCAGGACCAGCTTTACAAAGAGGTGGTGCGCGAGGGCTTCTTCGACGCCGAGCCGGATGATGTGCGCGCCGTCTGGACCGGGCTGGGAGCCATCGTCTTCGTCGTATGCGTGGTCGCGGCCTTCGCGCTGCCGAGCGTTCTGAGCGGAATCGCCGAGACGCTGATCCTGATCCCGGTGGGGCTGGGCGTCACCGGTCTTATCATGGCTATCATGGGAAGCGCTATGCCGGCCAAGACGCGCAAGGGCGCCGAGCAGACCGCGCTCTGGAACGCTTTCCGCACCTATCTGCGCAACGTGCGCAAATACAATGCCGACATGGAAGCGGTTACCGGCCAGTTCGAGCGCTACCTACCCTACGCGGTGGCCTTCGGCCTGGATAAAAGCTGGACGAAAACCTTTGCTAAAGTGCCTTCGACGCCGATGCCGATGTGGTATTACCCCTACGGGTGGGGCTACCACACCCACCACCGCCACGGCGGTTTGAGCGGCAGCGCCCGGAGCACCGGCAGCGCCGGCGGGTCCTCGCTGGGCGACCAGATCGCGCGCCCGACCGGGCCGGGCGGCGTCAAAGGGATGAGCGACGGGCTGGCGGGCGGCCTGCAATCGATGAGCACCGGGCTAAGCAGTATGCTGGTCGCGGCGTCGGGCGCATTCACCAGCCGGCCCCAGTCGAGCAGCACCTCCGGGAGTTGGGGGGGCGGCTTCGGCGGCGGCGGCTTCAGCGGCGGCGGATCGAGCGGCGGGCACGGCGGCGGGTTTGGATGATCGGCCCTGCGTGGAAAAGGGTAAGAGGTTCAACCACGAACAAACACCGATTGACACGAATAAAGAAAAAGCTTTCTCTTATGATTATTCGTGAGTATTTGTGATTATTCGTGGTTAAAAATCTCTTTCCTTCTACCTCCCGAAACCCTGACCGGTCATCCCGCGTAGAATCGAATGAGTGAGCAGCGCGGACAGATTCGGAGCTAAAGGAATACCCATGTCATCTGCAAAGATTATCGGCCTTGTGCTGTTGATTATCGGGCTTTTCGTCTTCGTGGGCGCGGGCGCGTGGGGCCTGGCGCAGATGAGCGGCGAAAGCCCGGCGCTAGATTCGGCGGCGTTCATCCTGCTGATGGTGATCGCCGGGTTCTTTGCGCTGCTGTTCGCCGGGGTAGGTCTCGTCATGCTGCGGCAGGGCACGAAAGAGACCATCGACCAGGCAGAGGCCGCCCGGCAGCGTAAAATCCTGGATATGATCGCAACGCGCGGCGAGATCAAAATCAGCGAAGTCGCCATCGAACTGCAAACCCGCACCGAAGACATCCGCGCCATCTTGGAGCGGCTGGTGGGGCTGGGCATCTTCAGCGGGTATATCAACTGGGATAAAGATATGCTCTACTCGGCAGACGCCGGGCAACTGCGCGACGCCAAGCAGTGTCTTAACTGCGGCGGCGACGTCAAATTGGCGGGCAAGGGCGTCATCCAGTGCCCGTGGTGTGGGGCGGAATATTTCCTATCTTGACCTGGGGTTATTCGCGGCCCGAAAGTCGGTGTAAACTAAAGTAAGCAAGGTCAGTATTGTATACCTTTAGCAAAAGGAGCACGGCACATGCCACAAGACCTTTACGAAAAGATCGTGAGCCAGCGCGGTACGATGGGCAAGATCGGCGAGAAGATTCCCGGTTACCGGGGCTACATGGAAGCCCAGGCGCGCCGCGAGGCCGACCGGATGCTGCGCGATTACGTCGCCCAGCAGTTCCAGCACCAGTTAGAGCGCCTGCCCGGCATCGAGAAAATAATGCTGAACCAGGGCGGCATCGAGTGGATCGACGACACGGCCAACCTCAAGACTCTGATGCAAACCTTCATCGGCAAGATCGAGACGGCAGCGCGCGGCTACAGTGGGTTGTTCAGCAACATCAAGGTGGACGGCGAGGCGCTCAAAAAGCTCTACGCTTTCGACGAAGCCATGCTGGACTACGTGGACGACTTCGCCGCCAAGCTCGACGGGCTGGAGACGGCGATCATGAACAACGAAGGTACCGGCAAAGCGATTATGGAACTGGATAAGTTGACCCGCGAGGCGACCCAGGCGTTCGATATGCGCAGCCAGGTGATGCTCGGTGTGGCGGAGGAAGAACCGCCATCATTCTTTGAATCGCTCTAGGTTTTAGGTAGGGAGTCATAAGCAATGGTACGCATTCTTGATATCGTAGAACATCCAAATGTAGGGCGCGACGAACTTGCTTGGCGCGAGCCACAGGGCGGCAGCGGCGACTTCCGGCTCGGCTCGCAGTGCATCGTCCGCGAGAACCAGGCTGCGGTCTTCGTGCGCGATGGGCAGGCCCTCGACGTGCTGCCGGCCGGCCGGCACACCCTCTCGACCGGCAACATCCCGCTGCTGGTTAACGCGCTGGGTGTGCTCTTTTCCGGCAATTCGCCGTTTAAAGCCGAAGTCTATTACATCAACCTGAAGGAGTTTCCCCAGGTCGGCTGGGGCACGCCGGCGCCGATCCCGGTGAAGACGCCGGGCCAGGGCTTGGGCTGGGTGCTGCTGCAAGGCCACGGCGTGATGGCATTCCGCGTCATTGATGGACAAGCCTTCGCCAACAAGTACGCCATCGGCCAGGCGCGGCTGATGCTGGACGAACTGAAAGAGCGCCTGCTGTCGATGGTGCTGAGCGCATTGCAAGAGACCATCGGCCAGGTCGATCCCGGCGACGTGATGCGCGTTAGCAGCATGTACGGCCAGCTTGAAGGCGCGGTGCGCGCCAAGAGCGCCGACGAATTCGCGGCGGTGGGCTTACAATTGATGGACTTCCAGATCAAGACGCTCTCGCCGCGCCCGGCTGCCGCCGAGGAACTGCGCGGGATGGGTCTGCTGGATATTGCGACCTACGAACGCCTCCAGGCCGCCGACGCCGCGCGCGACCTCGCCAGCAACCCCAGCGGCAGCGGCGGCGCGACCGAAGGCGCCATGGGCATGATGGCGATGCAGATGATGATGCAGCAGATGCAGCAAAAACAGCAACAGCAGCCGCAGCAGCCCCAACCGCAGCAGCCGGCGGTCCCTGCCAACCCGCAAACCCGCGAAGAAATCCAGGCCGTGATCGACAGCCTGGACATGCGCCTGGCGAACGGTGAAATCTCGGAGGCGGTGTATACGCGCCTGGTCGAGAAGTGGGAAAAGAAGCTGCAAGAATTGGGCGGCTAGCCGGGCCGCGAGGCGCGCGTTACAATCGATAAATTCTGGGATGAAGCTTCCCGCCGGGCGCGGGAAGTGGGGGACACGGTTGAGCCGTGTCCCTGGTCTTTTTGTTCACCTTGCATTCTGTGCCTCATTTCACAAAGATACGCCATGACATGACACAACCACAAGAACCCTTGATCGAAAACTTTCGCGCTACCTACGGTCACACGCCGACCCTGATCGCACGCGCGCCGGGGCGGGTCAACCTGATCGGCGAACACACCGACTACAACGACGGCTTTGTGCTGCCCATCGCCATCGACTATGACATCGTGGTGGTGGGCGCGCCCGCCCGCGAAGACGCCCCCCGGCGCATGCGGGTGAAATCCGTCAATTTCGACTCGCAGAGCGCATTCAGTATCGACCACATCGTCAAGAGCGACACCGAACCCTGGAGTAACTACATCCGGGGCGTGCTCTGGGTGCTGGCCGGCGCCGGCTACGACCCGGCCGGCTTCGACGCCGTGGTCGCGGGCGACGTGCCGCTGGCCGCCGGGCTGAGTTCCTCGGCGGCGATGGAGGTCGCCACGATGGAGGTGTGCGACGCGCTCTACGGGCTGGGATTGGAAGCGACCGAGAAAGCCGTCCTGTGCCAGCGCGCCGAAAACCAGTTCGTCGGCGTCAACTGCGGCATCATGGACCAGTTGATCGCCGCGACCGGCATCGCCGACCACGCGATGCTGATCGACTGCCGCTCGCTCAAAGGGTCGCCGGTGCGTATGCCCGACGAGGTCGCGGTGGTGGTCTTCGACTCGAAAGTGCAGCGCGGCCTGGTTGACAGCGCCTACAACGAACGCCGCCGGCAGTGCGAAGACGGCGCGCGGCGGTTGGGCGTGCCGGCGCTGCGCGACGTCACGCCGCCGATGTTCGAGACGCACCAAGCCAAGCTGCCGGAACTGGTGCGCAAGCGCTGCGAGCACGTGGTCTACGAGGACGAACGCACCCTCCACGCGACGCAAGCGCTGCGCGCCGGCGACATGGAAACGGTCGGGCGGCTGTTCAACGAATCGCACGCGAGCATGCGCGACCTGTTCGAGATCACCGTCCCGCCGATTGACGCGCTGGTCGAACTGGCGCAGGCCGACGCCGCCTGCTACGGCTCGCGCATGACCGGCGGCGGATTCGGCGGGTGCACGGTGTCGCTGGTGGGCATGGAGGAGGCCGAAGCCTTCGGCGCGCGGCTCGCCGCCGGCTACACGCGCGTGACCGGGCGCACGGGGCAGTTCTACATCTGCCGCCCGGCGTCGGGCAGCGACGTGCGCTCGATCTAGTGCACGTCGGCGTAAAAATACCTGCGGTGACGCCTCCCCCCTCTCCCCAACCCTCTGCGTAGCGTCCCACAAGGGGGGAAGGGGGGCCAGAAGCACCGTACAGCGGCTCTGATTCCCCCTCTCCCCTTGAGGGAGAGGGGGCTAGGGGGTGAGG
>JAFGMM010000150.1 GCA_016927535.1 Anaerolineae bacterium | reverse complement strand
TCGCCCCTCGTGGGAGAGGGGTTTGGGGAGAGGGGGAACAGGCGCACAAACGGTCAAAATTCTTAAGTTGATGTGCATGGGGCGGGTCTCAGACCCGCCCCGGACCGAGGGCCGGCTTGACGCTGTGCAGCGGCCCCGCCCATTCGCCAACGACACTCTTTGGAGTGGGCGTGCAGGGCTTGCGCAAAGTCCAGAACCTCACCCCCCGCGCGCTACGCGCAGCCTCTCCATCGCATGGAGAGGAGGAGCCGGAGGCGCGCGACGGTCTGGAAGTCCCCCTCTCCACCGTGTGGAGAGGGGGATTTAGGGGGTGCGGTCAACAATCTGCCGACTTTGCACAGGCCTTGGTGGGCGTGGGGGTCTATTGACTCCTGCAATAAAACGTTGTACGTTGTGCGCAGTGCCGCGCCTTATGTTGGTCTGGAGAAACATCATGGCCCATATATGTCGATGGGGATGGCTCTGCTTGCTCTGCCTGCTGGCTGCCTGCGACGGCGCCGCGCGCCAGGCGACTCAGACGCCGACGCTCGTGATTGCGACGCCCGCGCCGAACATCGTCACGATAGCCCCAACGCGCGACCCCAGGCTGAGCGGGGAAAGTGTCATCGCCCAGGACCTCGGCCCAATCGGCAGCGACGCGCGCCCCCGCCTGGCAATCGACCGGGAGGGCGCGCTGCATATGCTCTGGCTGGCGCGCAGCGGCACTGGCGGCTCGGCGCTGATCTACCGGCGGTGGATGGCAGAGGCGAACTGGTTCGACGCCGAGACCTGGGCGACGTGGAAAACCGGCGCGCCGCTGCAATGGGCGCTGGCGGTTGACGACGCGAACGTGCCCAACGTCGTCTGGTCGGAGCCGGGCCGGTTGTTCTTTGCGCGCCGCGACAACCCGGTCTCGCGCATCGAGTACGAGCTGGAGTTCGATGTCGCCGGGCAGTCGATTACTCAGGACTACGCCACGTGTTTTGGTTTCACCGCTTGGGGTAACGAGTTGTACGTGCTCTACCGGGACGACGCGCCCTGGCCGCCCAACCTCCGGTTGGCCTACTCACCCTTCTCCGGCAAGGATTGGACGCAGCTTGAGGCGGTCATGCCGGACCCCGGCGAGCCGAGCATGGTCTACGATATCGGCATGACGGCCGGCGCAGACGGCGCCTTACACCTGATCCTCGGCGCGCCGGATAACCAGATTTACGTCCAGCGCCGTCCCGGTGAGGAAACCTGGCAGGGCTTGGTCACCAGCCGGGATATCTTTGAGGACGGCGAGCTTGGGCGCGATGTGGCTGTAGATGCGCAGGGAGCGCCGCACCTGCTGCTCAATAAGCAGGGGCGGGTTTACTATTACTTCTGGGACGGCGCGGCCTGGCACGGCGCGGGCCAGCCGCTCTTACAGGCGCGGCGCGGCAAGCCGGTGATGAGCCTGGGGCTGACGCCGGCGCCGGACGGCCTCGCCTGGGTGCTGGGCGACGGGGTCTTCGAAGACGAGTTCGCCAACCCGCCGCCGGGCCTGTGGCTGCGCACCTTTAACTTTAAAGGGCGCGACGCCAGCGCGTCCTGGCTGGTGCAGCGCGGCAGCCTGACCGAGGCTGTCATCGCCGTCGGCGCGACCTATACGCATATCGCCGCCGTTCTGGACGGGCATCTCTGGCACATCCGGGTCGATACTTCGATGGGCGCGGCGCTGCCTCGCCAGCGCTTGGAGGCGACGCCGGCGCCGGGCGACCAGAGCCAGGGCTAGACTTGGCGCCGGATGATCGCGCGCCGCGTTGGATGTGGCGGGGGGGGCTGGGCGGGCTGGCGCTGCTCGCCGCCCTGGTGGTGACGGGCGCGCTGCTCCTGGCGCTGGGCGTCGCCGACCCGCCCGCCGCCGGGCCGCTGCAACTCGACATGACATTTGACGCGCCGCGCGGCGTCGTTACCCTGGCCGGCGCGCGCACGCAGCGCTTCACGGAGGCGCGCGCGCTGCCGGTCGTGTCACGGCTCACGCTGGAGGTGGCGGCCCGGCTGCCGGGCGGCCCGGGCGATGCCGCTTATGGCCTGTGGTTGTGGCGCTGCGACGGCATACGCCAGCGCGTCTATGCCGTCACCGGCGACCGGTACGTCGCGCAGTTCGCGCCGGATGCGGATGCGCCGCCGCCCTGGACCTGGTTCCCGCACGCGCGGCGCGCGCCCGCCGCCAACCGGCTGAGGGTGCAGGTCGGGGCGGAGCAGATCATCTTGTATGTCAACGATGAGGTCGCGCTCGTCGATGCGGACACCGCCTCGATTGTCCCGGTCTGCGCGTGGGGTCTCTACGCGGCGGCAGACGCCGGGGAAGTCCGGGTCGAGTTTGAACAGATACGAGTATGGTATTCATCTGATCAATTCTGACCAATTCGGTTTGTTTTGTTGCGAAGAACAGGTTATCATCTTTAGTGAAGAATACCATATTGGTTGATGGGATCCCTGATACACATGGCGCTTGACGAACTCCTCGAACTCTCACTCGTTGACGACCCTTGTCACGTACCGCTCGATCCGATTCACGAGGCTGCGTTGGCAGTCACTTCTGAGCTTTCCCTGCCGAAGGTGCTCCAAAAGATCGTTCACCTCGCGCGCGACCTGGCGAGCGCCGAGTACTCGGCGTTGGGCATCCCCGGCCCGGATGGGATGCTGGAGCAGTTCCTCATCTCCGGGATGACCGAGGCGGAGATCGCGCGGATGGGTCGGTGGCCGGCCGGCGCCGGCCTGCTGCGCGAAGTGATCGAGCGGGGCGCTCCGCTGCGGCTGCGCGACCTGCGCAAGCATCCCAAAGCGGTAGGGTTCTGCAAGGGACACCCGCACATGACCAGCTTCCTGGGCGTGCCGATCATTGCGCGCGGCGAGACCGTCGGCGTGCTGTATCTGACCGACAAAATCGGGCGCGCGGAATTCTGCGAAGCCGACGAGCGCGCCATCGAAATGTTGGCTGCCTATGCCGCGGTCGCCATTCAAAACGCCAAGCTGTACCAGCAAGTGCAGCGCTTGGCCGTGCTCGAAGAACGCGAGCGCATCGGGATGGACCTGCACGACGGCATCATCCAGTCAATCTACGCGGTGGGATTAACCCTGGAACACGGCGCGATGCTCATGGACGAGGCGCCGGTCCAGGACCCGCAGGCGCGCCAGATCATCCAGCGCGCCATCGACGGCCTGAACCAGATCATCCGTGACATCCGTAACTATATCCTGGACCTGCGCCCGCAGCGCATGCGCCCGCATGACCTGGTAGGCAGTTTGCGGCGGGTGGTCCAGGAATTCCGCGCCAATACGCTGGATGATATCTCGCTGGAGGTGCCGCCCGATGTGGGTAAAGACCTGGGCGAAGACATCAGCACGGCGATTTTCCTCATCACCCAGGAGGCGCTGGCGAACGCCGCCAAGCACGCCGACGCGAGCGCGCTGAACGTGCGAGTAGACCGCCTGGACCGGGGACACATCATCCTGACCGTGCAGGACAATGGCCGGGGCTTCAACGAGACGAGCACCGAAGCAGTCGTCGGGCACGGCCTCTCGAACATGCAGCTTCGCGCCAACGCGGTCGGCGGGCGGTTGCACGTCCGGTCGGCGCCGGGCGAAGGGACCATGATAACGGCTATCCTTCCTATCTCGACGCCTTAATACATCCAGAAATACCTAACAGATATAATATGTTTGCGGTGACACCTGTCGCAAGGGCGCGGGATAAACGTCACTGTCTGTCGTGGACACAGCTCTGCTATGATTTTAAGCAGGTGGAAGTCGTCCATCTTTTTTTCTGCTCGTGTTGGGGTGTTCGCCGTGTCAGGGCAAAAAATCCGGCTGTTCATCGTGGATGAAAACCCTATGGTTCAGCAAGCGCTCGCCGAGCGTCTTGGCCGCGAGCCTGACCTGGAGGTCGTGGGGCGGTCGGAGGGCGAAACGCAAACCTTGTTAGAGCAGGTCAGAATGCTTCAGCCGGACGTGTTGGTCTTTGAATGCAAGCGCCGCGACGGCTGCGGCCTGCGCTTGTGTCAAAAGGTGCTAGAGCTGGAAAACAACCCCGAGATCATCGTCTTGAGCAGCTTTATCAACGAGAACGAGCGGCTCGCGGCGCGCAGCCTGGGCGTCCGGCGGTACCTGCTCAAAGATATCGCCACGCTGGAATTGATCTACGAAATCCACGCTGCCTATGCCGACCGGTCGAAGAACACCGGGCGCAAACGAAAGCGCGAGAACGGTAACGGCAGCTATCGCCATTGAGCGCGCTCAGACGATGGGGCGCTGACGTTCGCGCTATTTGCGCCCAGAATCTGCCATCTTCTATCCCTAAACCCTACCTTTTTGAGATATGAGCCACCCGTGGAGAGGCCGCGCATCGGCGCGCATGGGGTGGGCTAGGACGGCGTGCCGACTTTGAACAAACCCCGGAACCGGCGCTCGCCTGGCCGGTTTTCGGTGTAGAATATTGACAACAAAGATTCGAGGGGAGTTGACAATATGCCCGGCAAAAAAAGTAACCCCATGCGCGAGATGCGCGATTCGGTGGAGCGTTTCGTACAGGAAGGCGTCGCGGTCCTGCAAGGCGCGGAAGCTCTCGTCGTCGATATCTACGAGACCGACACCGCTCTGGTCGTCAAGGCAAACGTCGTCGGCGCGGTCGCCGATGAGATCGACGTGACCATCAAGGACGACCGGCTCACCATCAAAGGCGAGACGAAGCCGGACGCCGAAGTGGATGACGGCGCCTATCTGCGCCGCGAGCGGCGCTTTGGCAAGTTCGAGCGTTCCTTTCTCTTTTCGCACGGTGTGGTCGCCGAGGAAGCTTCCGCCAGCTATAAGGGCGGTGTGCTGACCGTCGTCTTGCCCAAGACCGCCGCCGAGCGCGGCCAGAAAATCGAGATTCAAGAGGCGTAGCGCCGGTGCTTTGCCGCTTCGCAGGTCCCTTTCCGGCCCGGAGAGGGACTTTGTGTTCAATAATCGTTGCTTACCCTCCTGGTCTCTTTTATAATTTCTTTGCAACTATTAGCGAAGAAGCGAGCGAGCGCGCGGCGCGGCAGCGGTGATACATTGACTGATAACCTCACACCCCGGCCCCCTCTCCATACGGGATACTGTTGGCGAATTCCCCCCTATCCCCACCCTTTCCCCCACAAGGGGGGAAAGGGAGCCAGAATCGCGTCGAAGTGCGCGTTTTCCCC
>JAFGMM010000149.1 GCA_016927535.1 Anaerolineae bacterium | reverse complement strand
TCATGACAACTGGCTTCACAATTTGCTCGTTTCGACCTCGCTTCAGCCTGTCTATCGGGGGCACCACAAAAAATGTCAGAACTAGGAAAGTTTGGCGAGTCGATCACGCCGGTAGTGGAGACGCTTCGCGCCGCGCTGACCGGCGGGCGCGGCGCCGGGGTGTTGATCGTTTTGGACGGCTTGGACGAAGTGTCCGAGGCGGGCGACCGCCGTGGGCGGCTGAAGCAGGTCATTGGGAGCCTGGCAGAGTGCCACAGCAATGCTCACATCCTGGTCACCAGCCGGACCTACGCCTACCGCAACGACGCGCGGTGGCGGCTGCCGGCGCAAGACTTCCCGGTGTTTGAGCTGGCGCCTTACAGCGATGAGCGGATCGCGTTTTACGTGGAGCATTACTACCGGGCCGTCGCCAGGCGCTACATGTCTTTGTCTGATGAGCCGCAAGCCCGCGCCGCCGACCTGCTCGCCGAGATTGACCGCAAGAAGCACTTGCAGGACCTGGCCGTGCGCCCCCTGCTGCTGACCATGATTACCCTTATCCACGATCATCAAAGAGGCAAACTACCCGAAGGAGGCCGCGCCGCCCTGTACGACAAGGCGACCGAACTGCTCGTGTATCAATGGAACCACGGCGCGCCCAGGGACAAGTCGCTGGAAGAGACCTTCGGGCTGCAATCCCGCGAACTCACCGAAGCCCTGGAGCGGCTGGCTTACGACGCGCACCGCGACCAGGTTGACATCGCCGCCGAGAAGATCTTTGGCGTGCTGCACCGGGTTAACCGCAAGCTGCAATTCAGCGCCGAGGCCGTCCGGCAGCACCTTTATCACCGCATGGGCATTCTCATCGCCGATTCCGAGGACGTGTACCGCTTCCCGCATCGCAGCTTCCAGGAGTACCTGGCCGGCTGTGCGCTGGTTAACGAGGACTGTAACCGTAAGCTGACGCCGCCGGCTTCGGTGCACGTGGAGAACGAATGGGATTTCCCGGCCAACCTGGACTCGCTGATGCGCAGCGAGCCGGAGCGCTGGCGTGAGGCGGCGCTGCTGGCGGCGGGCAAAGCGCTGAGCTTTGCGCGAAGCCGGGTGTGGGCGCTGGTCAGGAAGCTCTGCCCTGCCAATATACCGGACGATCCCGAAGACCCGCAGTATTGGAGCGCGTGGCTGGCGGGGCAGATCCTGGTGGAGTACCGGGATGGGCTGCGGTTGGAGGACGAGGAGAATCTTGAGCAGCTTGAGCGGCCCCGGCGCTGGCTGCGCTGCATCGTCGAGCGCGGCGCGATGCAGCCGCCGGAGCGCGCCGAGGCCGGGCGTGCGCTGGCGCTGCTGGGCGACGACCGGCCCGGTGTGTGCGACTTGGATATCCAGTGGGTGACCGTGCCGGCGGGCGCGTTCTGGATGGGCAGCGCGGACGACGACAAACAGGCAAATGACGACGAGAAACCCCGGCATAAGGTCGATGTAAAAGCCTTCTGCATCGCCAAATACCCGATCACCTGGGCGCAGTTCGAGCCGTTCGTAGAGGCGGGCGGCTACAACAATTCCGACTATTGGACGCCGGCCGGCTGGGATTGGCGTCAAGAAAGATCCATTGACAAACCGTCTTACTGGGATGATGAAGACTGGCGCATCGCCAACCACCCGGCGAACGGCATTTCCTGGTACGAGGCAATGGCCTACTGCAAGTGGCTGAGCGAACAGCTGGGTTACGAGGCGCGGCTGCCCACCGAGGCGGAATGGGAGAAAGCCGCGCGCTGGGACCCGGAGACGGGCAAGGCGCGCATCTACCCGTGGGGCGACGAATACATCAGCGGCTACGCCAACATCGACGAGACAGAGCAAGGGGTCGGCCCATACTATCTGAATCGCACGACGGCGGTGGGCATGTACCCGCAGGGCCGCGCGCCCTGCGGCGCGCTGGACATGAGCGGCAATGTGTGGGAGTGGTGTTTGTCGGGGTGCCGAAATTACCTGTATAATTCAGAAGATGAACGTAATAATACTAATAGTACGGAAACCCGCGTGCTTCGCGGCGGGTCGTTCTTCTACTTTCTGAGGCCCGCCCGCGCCGCGTCTCGCGACGGTTTCGTCCCGCGCTTCCAGGGCTGGAACTTCGGGTTTCGTGTGGCGTCCCCATTTCTCTATTATTAATATACTCTGTACTCTGTAGCTCTGAACTCTGCTACTCTGACAATCTGCACTCTGGGGGTCTGGGGGCACAGCCCCCAGGATCGAAAGCGCGCGAAGCGCGCCGAATCGCAAAATTTGATTCTTGCCCTGCCTCCGGCGTATACGCCGAAAAGCGTGTCCGCGCCTGAAAACCGGTATATACTTTGGGAGCAAGATGGTTTACCGGAGCGTGCAAGATGGGCGAACAAACCGCATACCAGGAGGCTCTGACGCTGGTCAGGGGGCTGTCGCTGCAAGAACGCCTTGAGCTTTTGGGGCAGATCGTGGCGACGCTCAAGCAAGACCTGGAAGTCGAAGCTTTCCGCCGGATGCCTTGGGCCGAGTTCGTCGAGCGGACCGCCGGCATCTTGGTCGACGACCCCATTGAGCGCCCGCCGCAGCCGCCAGCGGAGTTGTATTTTGGCGCGATGAAAAGCCGGTCTCCCCAGACCTCTCTACTCAAACAACAGGCGTTCGTAGAGCGTTTTGTGTCGCTGCCGTTCGATGACGCCGCCGCCGTCGTATACGGGCGCATCCGCGCCGAACTTGAACGAGCAGGAACGCCGATCGGTCCCAACGATTTGATGATCGCCTCCATCGCACTGGCGAATGGCCTGATCCTGGTCACACACAACGTCCGCGAATTCGAGCGCGTGGCGGGTCTGCAAATCGATGATTGGGAATCGGGCGGCGGCTGAGCCGACGCCACAGGCCATCGAAAATTTTGACTTTTGCCCCGTCTTCGCTATACTTTTGCCGCTCATTGTGTACACAATGAGTGGGGGCCGCCGCCACCGCCCGCGTGCTTCGCGGCGGGTCGTTCATCAACAATCAGAGGAACGCCCGCGCCGCGTCTCGCAACGATAACAACCCGCGCAACCAGAACAGGAACAACGGGTTTCGTGTGGCGTCCACGTTTCTCGAACCGACAGCCGGAAATGCTGCGCGATCACGGTTGCGCAGCCGAGGCGAAGAGAGAAATGGCCTGGCGCGTCCCCGACTGCGCCCCACCGTGGGCCAGGCGAAGAGAAAAAAGAGACGTCTCCTAGGTCGTGAGCGGCCCTGAGGCGTCTCGCTTTTTGTTGGACCGGGTCGCGCGCAGCCACCCGCCGAGCAGCTTGCCGACCTCCGCCGCCATCGTCGAGACGTGCTTGTACTGCCCGTCGCTGAGCCAGCGCTGGCGGTGCGCCAACCGCAGGTAGAGCTTGAGCTTGCGCAGGTCGGCGTCGGCCTGGCGGAGCAGGTCGGCGCGCGCGGCGTCGCTCATGGCGTTGGCCTCGATGATGCGCTCCTGGAAATCGAACGCGGCGTCCAGCAGCCGCTTGGTGATGGTGAAGCGCTGCGCGCGCGAGGTTGTTACTGGGGATTGCGGAAGGCCGTGTTGAAGAACGTCCGCGTAAAACCTCGATTCTGAAAAAACCGATTCGGCGCGCTTCGCGCGCTTTCGATCCTGGGGGCTGTGCCCCCAGACCCCCAGAGTGCAGATTGTCAGAGTA
>JAFGMM010000148.1 GCA_016927535.1 Anaerolineae bacterium | reverse complement strand
CGTGGTGGATGTGCGGCGCGAGCACACCGCCGTCAAAGAGGCTAATATCTTGGGAATCCCGGTCATTGCGCTGGTCGATACGAACTGCGACCCCGACGTGATCGATTACGTCATCCCGGCCAATGACGACGCCATCCGCGCGATCAAGCTGCTCACCAGCAAGATGGCCGACGCGGCGCTTGAAGGCGCCAACTTGCGCGACAAGAGCGTTGATGAAGAAGAAGCTATCGACTACGATAGCTACATGGACCAAGAGGACGATGAGGCTTACCTGGGCGAGGCTACGCTGGCGAAGCTGCGCGGCGGGCGCATTTCGTTCGGTGGCGATGACAACGAAGAAGAGGCTTACGACCTCGACGACGAAGAGATTGACGAAGGCTAATACCGAGGAAGGTCAGACAGAAGATGCAAGTTACAGCACAGATGGTCAAGGAACTGCGCGAAGCGACCGGCGCAGCCGTTTTGGACTGCAAGAATGCCCTGGTTGAGCACGACGGCGATATGGAGAAGGCCACCGAGTACCTGCGCCAGAAGGGGCTGGCGGCGGCGGCTAAGAAGGCGGACCGCGTTGCATCCGAGGGGTTGATCGAGACGTATACGCATCCCGGCGGGCGCGTCGGGGTGATGGTCGAGGTGAACTGCGAGACCGACTTTGTAGCTTCTACGCCGCAGTTCGAGAAGTTCACGCACGACCTGACGCTGCACGTCGCTTTTCATGCGCCTAAGTATGTCAAGGTCGAGGATATCCCCGGTGAGGTCGCCGATGCCAAGCGCGCAGAGTTCCGCGCCGAGGCGCTGCGGGAAGGCAAGCCCGAAGCGATTGTCGATAAGATCATCGAGGGGCGTATGAACAAATGGTACGCCGAGAGCGTCTTGCTGATGCAGCCCTGGATTCGAGACGAGACGGGCGGGCAGACCGTGCAAGATGTGGCCGTGGGGCTGATCGCCGAATTGAAAGAGAACATTGTCGTTAGCCGCTTTGCCCGCTTTGAATTGGGGCAAGCAGACGGCGCAGCCGAGGAAGTGTAGCTCACCGATGGGGATTGGGGACGCACCCAATCCCCAATTTTTTTGCCGCGCATAATATTAATGTATATTACAATTTTAATATAAGGAGACTGTTATAGATGTCGGAAAATCACCATCCCAAGTACAAGCGTATCTTACTCAAGCTCAGCGGGGAGGCGCTGGGCGGCGCCGACGGCACGGGCATCGATCCGAAGAAGGCGCACACTATCGCCGGGCGTATTAAAGATGTCTATGGGTTGGGCGTCCAGGTGGCGGTGGTCATCGGCGCGGGCAACCTCTGGCGCGGGACGGTCGGCATGGCCTATGGGATGGACCGCACGACCGCCGACCATATGGGTATGCTCGCTACGGTGATGAATGCGTTGGCGCTGCGCGATGCGTTGGAGCGCCTGGGTGTGCCGGCGCGCGTCCAGACCGCCGTGCACATAAACGCCGTCGCCGAACCGTATATTCGCCTGCGCGCCATCCGCCACCTGGAAAAGGGGCGTGTGGTGATCTTAGCCGGCGGCACCGGCAACCCCTATTTCACCACCGACTCGGCGGCGGCGCTGCGCGGCGCCGAGATCGACGCCGGGCTGATCGTCAAGGCTACGAAGGTTGACGGCGTGTACAGCGCCGACCCGGTTAAAGACCCTAACGCCGAGCGCTATGGTGCGTTGAGCTTCGACGAAGTGATTGTGCGCAAGCTAGGCGTGATGGACCTGACCGCGATTACGTTGTGCCGCGAGAATCACAAGCCCATCGTGGTGCTGGATATGTGGCAGCCCGGCAGCTTGGTCCGCGCCGTGCTGGGCGAAGATGTCGGCACGTTGATCGACGACGGCGAGCGATAAGGGGCGATTTGTTCTGGCGACGGTAGTTTCCCCCGCACTCCCTGCCTTGTTATAATCTCCACTCGTCAGGCAGACGGAGGGCGGTCGAGATGAGCGATCAATCCCAGTCTAACCGGCGCCTCCACGCGGTCGTGCATGGCCGTGTGCAGGGCGTCGGGTTTCGCTATGCTGCGGTGCATAAGGCTCAAGCGCTTGATCTTACCGGTTGGGTGCGCAATACCTGGGACGGGACGGTGGAAACCGTCGCCGAAGGACCGCGCCCGGCGCTTGAGCAGTTTCTCGGCTGGCTGCGGCGCGGCCCGACCGGCGCTCGCGTCGAGCGGGTCGAGCATACCTGGAAGTCGGCTACCGGCGAGTATCGCGGCTTTCATGTGACTTATTCTCCCTAGTGACGAAACTCTCATGCGCGAGAACCCTGAACGATTGACATGGCTGATTTTGCTGAGCGCGTTTGGCACGTTTTGCGCCTTTTGCGCCGGCACCATCCTGTTTACCCGTTGGTTCGTCCTGGAGTCCACGACCCCGCTGGCCGTCGAACTATCGGTTAGCCGCAACACGGTCGGGGTGCTGGTCGAGGGACACGCCGAAGAAACCGAGCGCGGGTCACGCCTGCTCGACGGGCCGGTCACCCTCACCACCGACTCGACTTCGCAGGCGCTGCTGACCTTCCGCGACCCGTATACCGGCCAGGTGCTCACGACCTTTACATTGTTCCGTGACAGCGTGGTGAAGATTCACCGGACGAGCCGCCCGCGCTTCGAGACGAGCGCGCTCCCCTTCACCGTCGAGGTGATCGGCCAGCGCGGGCACGCCGACGTTGTGATTGCGCCCGACCTGGACCGCGACGTACATTTCCGGGTGTTCACGGTCTACGACACGACGATTGATATGGACCAGGCCGGTTACTACAGTATTGCGCTGGGCGGCGATTACATCGGGGTGACGACGCGCGCCGGCGAGGCGGTGATGCGCTACCGCGAGGATCAGGTGCGGCGTGTGCCGGTGGCGCAGCGCGGGGTCGTGCCCGGCCCCACGCTGGAACAGCCCATCGTCGTCGAGCCGGCCGAGATCAACCTGGTGTACAACAGCAGCTTTTTGCTGTACGAGCCGACCGTCGAAGCCGGCGTCGTCCCGCTGCCGGCCGGCTGGGGATGTTACAACGACCAGGAGGAATTGAACGAGCCGCGCGGCCAGACCATCCGCGATTCGCTCGAAGGGCGTCCGGTCTTGCATATCGTCCGGCAAGGGCAGTGGCTCAACCACGCCGAGACCGGCTGCCGCCAGCCGTATCCCGATATCGACCTGAGCGCTTTTAGTTACCTGGAACTGCGCGCCGTGTTCTATATCAAGTCTCAGAGCATCTCGACGTGCGGCGTCGAAGGCAGCGAGTGTCCTGTGATGCTGCGCATTAAGTATAAAGATCAAGACGACGAACTGCGCGAGTGGATTCACGGCTTCTACACGCAGTACACCGTCCCGGCGTGGCCGCTGACCTGCCAAACTTGCCGCCAAGACCACGACCGCATCAATCCCGGCGTGTGGTATACCTACGAGTCGGGTAACCTGGTCGATATCTTGCCCGATGAGGTGAAGATGCAGACATTGGTCGAGATGCGCTTCTACGCTTCCGGCCATGCCTACGAGGTGATGGTAGACGAGCTGTCGCTGCTGGCCGCGCCGTGACCAAGAGCAAAAGAATGGAACCGCGAATAACGCGAATAACGCGAATTAGAAGGAACGCCAATTCCGTGAGGGTAGAATCTGTTAGCGATCCTCAAACTCTCTACATTCTTAATTCGCGTTATTCGCGTTATTCGCGGTTAAAATCCGCTATCTTTCGTCAAACTTCCAACTGAATCAGGTCTTCCCACTTCTGCCGGCGGCGCACCACCTTGAACGCCTCGCCGTCCACCAACACCTCCGGCGCGAGCGGGCGCGCGTTGTAGTTCGTGGACATCGTAGCGCCATACGCGCCCGCGTCCATCACCGCCAGCAGGTCGCCCGGTTCGGGCGGCGATATCGATACGTCGTGCGCCAGGAAGTCGGCGCTCTCGCAGATCGGCCCGGCAAGCTGGACGAGAATCGGTGCCGCGCCGGGGCGCGCCGCCACCGGCCACACGCGATGCTTGGCGCCGTAAAGCGCCGGGCGCAGCAGGTCGCCCATGCCGCCGTCCGCGATGACGAAGTGCACACCGGCGCGCTCCTTGACGTACTGCACTTCGACCAGCAGTACGCCGGCGTCGCCCACGATGCGCCGCCCCGGTTCCAGCATCACGCGCAGGCCGGCGTCTGCCAGCAGCGGCGCCAGCGCTTCGGCGAACTGCGGCACGGCGGCGGGCTGCTCGTCCTCCTGGTAGGGGATGGGCATACCGCCGCCGATGTTGATGGCTTCGATCTCGTGCTGCCCGCCGATGGTGTCGATGAACGCCAGCACGCGCTCGACCGCCCGGACCGTGGGCGCGGGCGTGGCAAGCTGCGAGCCGATGTGCATATGCACGCCGGCCAGCCGCAGGCCGGGAAAGCGCGCCTCCCATTCGGCGGCCAGGCGCTGCGCAGTGGGCAGGTCGATGCCGAACTTGGCGGCAGAGTGACCGGTCGCCATGTGAGAGTGGGTTTCGGCCTGCACGTCCGGGTTCAGGCGCAGCGCGACGCGCGGCGCGGCGCTCCCGGCCGGCGCGACGAGCCGGTCGAGTACGGCCAATTCCTGCGCCGACTCGACATTGAACCAGCCGACGCCTTCTTGCAGCGCATAGAATAACTCGGCGCGGGTCTTGCCCACGCCGGCAAAGACGATCTTCTCCGGCGCGAAGCCGGCCCGCAGCGCGCGGAACACCTCGCCGCCAGAGACGACATCCGCGCCCGCGCCCAGCGCCGCCAGGTCACGCAAAATGCTTAGATTGGCGTTGGCCTTGAGCGAATAGTGAAGCTCGGCGCCCAGCGGCGCGAAGGCGGTTTTGATCGCGTGATAGTTCTCGGCGATGCGCGCCCGGCTGTAGACCCAGGCCGGCGTGCCCACCTGCCGCGCGATATCGGCGAGCGAAACCGCTTCGCAGTGGATACAGTTGTCTTTATAGGTGAACGCTGCCGCCATGCGCCCGGCTCATTCCGCCGCGCGCAGCGGGCGCACGCCGAAACCCTCGAACACGGCGCGGAAGCCGTCGCCGGTGGGCGCAGCACACATCGGCCCGACCTCCACCTCCGCCGAGGTGAGGTAGGCCATACGCAGCAAGGTGTACGTTTCGCCGTCCAGCGAGTAGTAGACCGAGAGCGTCGATGTCTTGCGCGTCACGCGCAGCCAGATAGCGGGCGGGTTCTGGGGCAGCGGCACGATGGACCAGTCCGAGTATTCGTTAGTCACGACGGCGCTGGCTTGCTGCACGTCGTTGAACAACTCGATGCCGCACTTCATCCAGTACACCTCGTCCAGGCGCACCATCAGGCCGGCCTGGTCGTACTGGGCGGCGTATTCGCCGCTCACCTTCACCTCGGCGACGAAATCGCCCATCACGCGCTCGTAATAACAATGACCGGTATCGCGCACGCCGCCGTCGTCGGTCTTGCGCCAGAAATCGGTTTTGGGGTCCGCCGTGACGGTGAGCGTATCGCCCTGGGCTTCCCACGTTGCGGGTTCGTTGAGCCAGTACATCATGTCCATTCTCCCACGTATTCGCCGTGTGCTTCGAGATAGTCATCGACCAGCGCCGCCGCCAGCGGGAACGACCCGACCAGCGGGTGCTCGAACAGCGCTTCGACCGCCAGCGCGCGGTCACGTTTGAGAATCGCCTCTGCCGCCAGCCGCTCGTAGCGCTTGACCGACCGCATCAGCAAGTATTGGTGCTCCGGCACCGCGCCGATGCGCTGCGGGTGCGCGCCGCCGCCGTCCACGATGCACGTCACTTCCACCACGTCGTCGCCGCGCATCCCATCGATAGCGCCGGCGTTGGGTACGTTAAGGCCGGTGCGGTGCGGTTTGTCGCCGTCGATGGCGGCGATGCACTCCAGCGCTACGCCGGCATAGCCGAAGGCATATTCTTCGTGGCTGCTTTCCGACTGGGGCGGCTCTACGTCTTCGCGCGTGTCTGCGTCTTTATCGGCGTGTTTCATGTAGGTCGCCGAGCGCGCCGCCATGATCCGGGCATGCGCCCGCAGCGCTTCGTGCGGGTCGTCGATCTTGCGCAGTTCGTCGAGCAGCGTCCGGGTTAGCCGTTCGATCTGCTCGCCGCGCGTTTCTTCTTTGGATTGGAGCGCCGCCAGCGCTTCGTCGCGGTAGTAGTAGTAGTGCAGGTATTCGTTCAGGTACATGCCCAACTGCGCGCGCAGCGCTGCGTCGAAGATGTGCAGGTGGGACGAATTGACATAATCGGGGTCGCGCAGCAGCGCCGGCAGCCGGTCCACGCCATCGACGACCGCGCTGCGCGTCCAAGAGAGGTGGTTCAGGCCGAAGACCTCGGTTTCCACGGCTTGAGGCTGGACGCCTAAGAAGCCGGCGGTGTGGTTCTGGGCGCTGTTGGCGCTGTCGCAGATGCCGAGCACGCGCGTGTATCCGGCGTCGTGGAGCGCCTGGGTCACCAGGCCGGCCGGGTTGGTGAAGTTGTGCAGCCACGCGCCCGGCGCGACCTCCTCGATCAGCTTGCAGTAGTCGAGGATGGCGGGGATGCTGCGCATCGCCATGGCGAAGCCGCCCGGCCCGGTGGTCTCTTGCCCGATGACGTTGCGCCGGAGCGCGATGCGCTCGTCTTTAACACGGCCGGCCTCGTCGCCGGGACGCATCGCGGTGATGACGTGGCCGGCCCCGGCAAGCGCTGCGCGCGCGTCGGTGGTGAAGTGTAGGGCGAAAGGGGCGTTGTGGCGTTCGGCGAGCGCCCGGCAGAGTTTGCCGATCAGGCCCAGCTTCGCCGCGTCGATGTCCATGAGCCATACTTCTTGCAGGCCGATGCGCGGCGCGTAATGGACCAGGCCCGCTATCATGAACGGGCTTCGCACACCGCCGCCGCCGATGATTGTGAGTTTCATAGGGCTGCTCTCTCAGTTTCAGGAGATTTTAACCACGCATGACGCACGTAGAAATTTTCAAAGGGCCGGAGCGCCGGCCAACGCTTTAATTTTAATCGCGGGCTTATTATACTCGGTGACCGGCCCAGAGGGTAGGACGGCTTCCCGCAGGTACCGGCTTTGGGTATAATTTGCTCCAGGAGTGAATTTGTGGAACGGGTGCGCGCAGGCGAATTAGTGTATTACCGGTTCCGCCGGCTGCCGCTGGTGCACGGGGTATTTACCCGGCTCGGCGGGGTGAGCGCGCCGCCTTGGGACTCGCTGAACCTGGGGAGCACGGTCGGCGACGACCCGCGCGCGGTCGCCCGGAATCACGCCCTGGTATGGCAGGCATTGGCCCTGGACGGCGTGCAGCCGAGCACAGTCTGGCAGGTGCACGGCGCGGAAACCATTGTGGCGACCGAGCCGACGCTCGACCGGGACCATCTCGTCCGGGCCGACGGCATCATCACCGACCGGCCTAACCTGGCGCTGACGATGCGCTTCGCCGACTGCACGCCGATCTTTTTGCATGACCCGGTGCGCGGTGTGATCGGCCTGGCGCATGCCGGCTGGCGCGGGACGGTCGTGGGCGCCGGGCCAAGCGCCGTTTGCAAAATGGTCGAGGTTTTCGGCTGCCGGCCGGCTGATATCTGGGCGGGCATCGGTCCCAGCATCGGGCCGGCGCGCTACGAGGTGGGGCCGGAGGTGGTCACGGCGGTGCGCGAAGCTTTCGAGTATGCCGGCGGGCTGGTGCGGCGGGTTGGGAGCGGCTTTTACCTGGATTTGTGGGCCGCCAACCAGTTGGCGCTGCTGCGCGTCGGCGTGGGGCGGGTCGATGTAGCGGGAATATGCACCGCGAGCCGGACCGACGAGTTCTTTTCGCACCGCGCCGAGGGTGGGCGCACCGGGCGGTTCGGCGCGGTGCTGACGCTGAGAAACCATGGTGATGATGATGGCGAAGATTGCCGATAATATCGCGCGCGTGCGGGCGCGCATTGCCGAGGCGTGTGCAAGCGCCGGGCGCGACCCGGCCGGGGTGAGGCTGGTGGCGGTGACCAAGCAGCGCAGCGCCGGGGCGGTTGTCGAAGCGGCGGCGGCGGGGATCACCGATATCGGCGAGAACCGGGTCGAGGAGGCCGCGCCGAAGCGCGCCGGGATCGACTTGCCGCTGACCTGGCACATGATCGGCCACCTGCAAAGCCGCAAGGCGCGCGACGCCGTAAAATGCTTTGATGTGGTACAATCGGTAGACAGTGTCAGGCTCGCCCGTCGCCTGTCGCGTTTTGTGTTAGAAGAGGATGAAAGTAAGACGCTACCGATTCTGTTAGAGTGTAATGTCTCTGGCGAGTCCGCCAAATACGGCTGGGAGGCGGCGCGGTGGGAGGATGACGCGGCTCTGCGACAAACGCTGTGGGACGACGTGCGGGCCGTGTTGGCGCTGCCGGGTCTGCGGGTCATGGGCCTGATGACGATGGCGCCCTTGACGGACGCGATGGAGACGACCCGCCCGGTGTTCGCCGGGCTGCGCCGCCTGCGCGATGCGCTGGCGAATGATTTTACGGCGGCGGCTTGGGTGCATCTTAGCATGGGAATGACCGACGATTACCCGGTGGCGGTCGAAGAAGGGGCGACGATGGTCCGCATCGGACGTGCAATTTTCGAGACGAGCGATTGACGACTCAGGAGAGTAAGTGCCTTGACTGTGCTTATTGACATGATTTTTTATATCTGGCAACTGCTGCTGCTGGCGCGCATCCTGCTTAGCTGGATACAGGTTGATCCTTATCACCCGGCAGTGCAGTTCCTCTATGCGGCCACCGAGCCGGTTTTGCGGCCCATCCGCGAGGCTCTACCGCAGACCGGTATGTTTGACTTTAGTCCGCTTATTGCTATCATTCTAGCAGAGTTACTGCGAATGATCTTGATACAGATCGTTAATTCCGTGTTTTAACCCGGTGTGATGTCGCTACAGGCTCACGCAGACATTAAGAAAGGTGCTTACAGATGCCTAAAGACCTTCAGTTTAAGATCACCGATGCGAAAGGCGGCGCTGCTTTCACCGTGCGTGTGGTGACCCGCGCCCGCCGGCAAGAGATCGTGGGGATCCAGGAAGACGGCACGCTCAAAATCCGCCTGACCGGCTCACCCGCCGACAGCAATACGAACGAGGAACTGATCGAGTTCCTGGCCGGGACGCTGGGGGTGGACAAGGAGCAGATCGAGATCGTGGCGGGCGAGAAGGGGCGCGAGAAGCTCATCAGCGTAGAGGGGATCACACCGGATGCGGTGAACCAGAAGCTGGTGCCTTCGGAGCCGGCCGAATCTGAAGCGTGAAGGCCTGGAATGCAGGTATGCGCGTGCAGTGGGGCGTCTGGTGTTTGCTTGGCGGGTTGGTGGCGTTTGCCGCCGGGTGTGCGCCGGCCCCGACTATCAGCGCGACGTCCACTCCCTCGGTGACCGAGCCTGGGCCGGCGGCGACGGCGGTGCTCCCGCCCACTGCGACATGGGGGATTGCCGCGCCGGGTGAGGTTTTGTTTGAAGACCCGGTTGTAGAAGAAATTTATGACCTGGCGCGGAGCGACTTGGCCGAGCGGTTGGGGGTGAGCCGGGATGATGTGACCCTGGTGGAGTGGGCGGCGGTGACGTGGCCGGACGGCAGTGTGGGCTGTCCGCAGGCGGGCCAGGGGTATGACCCCGGCGAGGTCGCCGGCTACCGTTTGGTCCTGGCGGCGACCGGTCAATCTTATTATTACCATGCGGATTATCAGTCGGTGATTTATTGTGATGCGGCGAGCGAGGTGTTGCCGTAATAGCGGTCGTGTGCGGTTGGTTTTGAATAGAACGCTTGTTCAATTGGCTTTCCCCGGATATAATCGGCGATTAGCGCACGCTAATCGCCGAAAGCTGACTGCCCGAAGCGAACCTAGAGAGGGAGACATCGCGCCATGACCGATGAGCGCGCGCCGCACTTTCATCGTGTTGGGTTGCTCTCGCATCCCATGCGCCAGGAGTCGTTGTACCTCGCCCGCCAGATTGCGCAGTGGTTGGCCGAGCAGAGTATCGAGGCGACGATCCTCTCGCAGTGGGACCAGGGCACGGTGTACGACCACCTGGACGATTGGGACTTGATCGTCAGCCTGGGCGGCGACGGGACGATGCTGCGCGCCGCGCGTGCATCGGCGATACAAGGGGTGCCGGTGGTGGGGATCAACATGGGGCACCTGGGCTTTCTGACCGAGTTCAGCCCGCAATCTTGGCAGGACGGTCTGGCGGCGGTGCTGCGCGGCGAGTATTGGTTGGAGAAGCGCCTGCTGCTCGAGGTAACGTGGTGGTGCGGCAGCCGGTTTGTGTGCCGCGACGAGGCGCTTAACGATGTGGTCATCAGCCGGGGTGCGACGGCGCGCCTGGTCGAGTTTGAGACCTACATCGACGAGGCGTGGACGACGACCTACCGCGCTGATGCCTTGATTATCGCCACGCCGACCGGCTCGACCGCGTATGCGCTGGCGGCGGGCGGCCCGATTCTGCCGCCGGAACTGCACAACCTGGTGATCGTGCCGGTCGCGCCGCACCTGAGCCTTGCGCGCCCGCTGGTGCTCTCCGGCGATGCGGGGATTGAGGTGATCGTGCATCGCAGCCACCAAGCGGTGGTTACGGTTGATGGGCAGTTGATGGGCGAGTTGGAGGATGGCGACCGGGTGGTGGTGCGCGCCGCCCGGCACACGAGCCGTTTCATTCGCACCGGCGGGCGGACTTATTTTTATCGCTCGATTCTGGACCGTATGGAACCTAAACAGCTATCGGAGTCAGGCAGGACAAGGTGATGGGCGACGAAACGACGAACGTAGATCGTACTGGTGAGCTGCTCTACTGTACGGTGCATCCCGGCCGGCAGACGGCCCTGCGCTGCAACAAGTGCAACCGCCCGATGTGCATGGAGTGTGCGGTGCGCACGCCGGTCGGCTACCGGTGCAAAGAGTGTGTTTACCGGCAGCAGAACATCTTTTTTAACTCGGCGAACCAGGATTATGGGATTGCCGCCGCGACCGCGTTTGGCATAAGCGCGGTGCTGGGCGGCGGGGTCTTGTGGGTTAACGTTCTGCTGCTGACGGTGTTCGTCTCGGCGCCATTGGGCGGGTTGATCTCCGAAGCGGTCAGCCGCCTGACCGGGCGGCGCCGGGGCCGTCATACCTGGTGGATCGTAGGGCTTGCGACCGCGCTGGGCGCGCTGCCGGTGGTCGTGATTCGCTGGTTGCCGATTCTCCAAGAGATGACGGCGGCCGGTATGCCCGCCGGCGAAGTGCTCTCTTATATGGGTCCAGACCTTTTAGGAATTGTGCTTTACATGGCGCTGGCGGCAGGGACGGCGGCGGTCCGGTTCCGCTACTTCCGAGTGCGCTAGCCGACAGCCGGACGATTGTCTATGTTGATCGAACTGCGTATTAAGAACTTTGCGATTATCGATTCGCTGGAACTGCGCTTCGGCGCGGGGTTCAACGTCATTACCGGCGAGACGGGCGCCGGCAAGTCGATCCTGATCGACGCGGTGGATTTGCTATTGGGCGGGCGCGCCGACCGCACGATGGTGCGCGCCGGGGCGCGCCGCGCCGTGATCGAGGGCGTGTTCGATCTGGCGCGCGCCGCGAACCGCGATGCGGTCGCCGCCATCCTGGAGCGCGAGAGTCTGGAAGGCGACGAGGACGATATCCTGACCCTGGCGCGCCAGGTGCGCGAGAACGGGCGCAATGTGTGCCGGGTCAACGGCGTCACGGTCAGCGCGGCGCTGCTGCAAGAGATCGGCGCGTGCCTGGTGGATATCCACGGGCAGGGCGAACACCTTTCGCTGCTGCGCCCGCGCGAGCACATCCACCTGCTCGACCGCTACGCCGACCTTGAGGAACCGCGCGAGGCGTTGGCGGTGGTGGTGTGCCGGCTGGATGGGGTGCGCCGTGAACTGCGGCAGCTCATCCAGGACGAGGCGGCGTTGGCGCGGCGCGCCGATTTGCTGCGCTTCCAGATCGACGAGATCGGCGCAGCCAATCCCAAAGCCGGCGAAGACGATGAACTGCTGGAGGAGCGGATCCGCTTGGCGAACGCCGAGCAGCTAACCGCGCTGGCGAAGCAGGCGCAGCGCGCGCTTTACGACGGCGACGAGATGGGCGCGTCGGCGGTGGACCGGCTGGAGCAGGCGGCGGCGGCGTTGGGTAAGCTGGTGAAGATCGACGCGGCGCTGGCGGAACAGCACGCGCTGATCGAGAGTCTGAGCGCGCAGGCCGACGACCTGGCGCGCACGCTGCGCGCTTACGCGGAAGGCATCGAGTTCAGCCCGCAGCGCTTGAACGCGGTCGAGGCGCGCCTCGATGCGCTGAGCCGGCTCAAGCGCAAATACGGCGGCACGGTCGAGGCGGTGTTGGCGTGGGCCGAGAAGGCGCAGACCGAACTTGACGCGATCACGCACAGCGAGGCGCGCCTGGAGGAACTGCGCGCCGAAGAAGACGAGATGCTGCACCGGGTCGGCGAGATGGCGGCGGCGCTGAGCGACGCGCGCCGTGATGCGGCGGTGCGCCTGGCCGGGCAGATTGTCGCGGAGTTGGGCGCGCTGCGCATGGAGCGGGCGCAGTTCGAGGCGAGCATTGCGCAGCGCGAGGACGCGGCCGGCGCATATGCCGGCGGCCGGCGCTTAGCGTTCGATTCGACCGGCATCGACCAGGTGGAGTTTATGGTCAGCGCCAACCCCGGCGAACCGCTGCGCCCGCTGGCGCGGGTGGCCTCCGGCGGCGAGACGTCGCGCCTGATGCTGGCGCTCAAGACGGTGCTCTCACGCGCCGACGCCACGCCGACGCTGATCTTTGACGAGGTAGACCAGGGCATCGGCGGGCGCGTGGGGACGGTGGTCGGGCAAAAGCTGTGGGGTCTCAGCGACGGGCACCAGGTCTTGGTGATTACCCACCTGGCGCAGTTGGCGGGCTTCGGCGATACGCACTACCTGGTCAGCAAGCGCGTGCATGGCGACCGCACCCTCACCGAGGTGCGGCAGCTAGACGATGAGGCGCGCATAAACGAGCTTGCGGCGATGCTGGGCGCGGACGCCGAGAGTGCGCGGCGGGGCGCGTTGGGCATCCTGGAAATGGCGCGCGAGGCGAAGGCGACCAGAACGAACGCAGATTTAAAGTAGCCCCATCGACCGCTACTCTCGTTCCCCCAGCAGGCTTAATACGTAAAGCCCGCGTGGGCGGCCTTCCATCTCGGCGTGGATAAAATCGGTTGCGACGAATCCTTCCGCGAAGACCGACTCGAAGACCTCGCGCGCGTGTTCGCGCCATGCCTTCGCCAGTTCCATATCGTGATGCAGGATCGTATCAAAATCGGTCGGGATTTCCACGAACACGATCAGGTTGTCAACCTTTACGGCGCTTTCGCCGGGCCACGGCAGGCCATCGTCGGGCGCGATCTGCGTCGGGTTGATGATGGGCACGCCGGCCGAGGCGTAGTGCTCCAGTGCGAGCGCGCCGCGCCCACTCTCCACGCGCTCTTTGACGCGCCGGCTTCTGACCCACCAATCGGCGATCATGCGGTCGGTGGGCAGCCCGGCGTTCTGGTCGTCGTCCAGCGCGCCGTAATAATCGCGGAGGTAGCGCCGGGTGACCGCGCCGAGCCGGTGCAGGTTGATGTGGGCGTTGCGGCTGCGCAGCGGGTCGAACGACCAGCTTATCAGTTCGATGCCCTGCCTGATGATGATATCGCGCTGCGCCAGCTTGAGCTGCAAGCCGAGGCCGTGGCCCTGGTATTCGGGCAGCACGCCCATGCGCTTCGACCAGTGTTTGAGCGCCGCCATCGCCGGGCGACCGTCGAAGGTTTCTTCGGTGCCCAGAAAGCCCATCAGGAAGCCCACCACCTTGTCGCCGTCGAATGCGCCCAGCACCAGCCCGCCGCTGTGCGCCAGCGAGACCATCCAATGGGTGTGAATAATCATGCGCTCGTCGTTGCGCCAGACCTGACGCTGCACCGCTTCGATCTGCTGCATTTCTTCGATATCATAGACCGGCCTGATGTCAATTTGAGTCATCGCTTCTCCTGGAAATAAAGCTTATGGTCGGCGGCGGCTTCGCGCGCAGCTCCCAGGGAGCTATTGTCTGCCGCCAACCGCTAATTGCTATAGACCTTCAGAAAATGTTTTAGACTCACCTCACCCCCCAGCCCCCTCTCCACCATGTGGAGAGGGGGAGAAACCCCCAGATGT
>JAFGMM010000147.1 GCA_016927535.1 Anaerolineae bacterium | reverse complement strand
TCGCCCCTTGAGGGAGAGGGGACGGGGGTGAGGGGGAGCAGGCGCTTAAGTTGATGCATATGGGGCGGGTTTCAAACCCGCCCCTACACTCCGGCCATTCGCGTTATTTGCATTATTCGCGGTTAACTGACAAGGACCAAAACCCATGCCGCACGAATTCGAGCTTTACGACCTGCGCGTGACCGTCGTCGCCATCGAGGGGCGCTCGGTGTGCGGGATGCAGGTCGGCGATTACTTCGAGGTCACCGAGAGCAGCCGGCTCCGCATCCCGGCGGGCAAGCATTTCTGCATTTACGCGCTGAGCGCGGTCCTGCCGCTGCTCGCCGCCAAGCAGCGCCAGCTCGCCGCCGGCGATTGGTTGGAGCGCGATTCGCTGGTCGCCTGCCCCGACCCGGACGAACGCCTCATCATGAAGATCGAGCGCACGCGCCGCCGCACGATGGACGGCGACGAATTGACATGAGGGTTAGCCATACCGCCGCGTGATACCACAAGAGCATGAAAATAAGATTTTTCACCACGGACGCGCAAGGCGCAGCACGGAGATCACGGAGATTCTCCCGTTTTTCTCCGTGTGCTCCGTGATCTCCGTGGTTATTTTCAGAGTAGGAAAGGTGAAGGATGGAGATCAGCATTGCCTTTCAGACCGATAAGACGCCCGCGCAGTACATCGCGTTGGCAAAGCTGGTCGATCAATACGCCTTCGACCGGGTGAGCGTCTACTGCGACGCGCCCTACCATCCCAGCTACGGCCCGCTCCTGCTGATGGCCCCGCACCTCACGCGCGCCCGCCTGGGACCCGCCGCCGTGTCGCCGTTCCGCATCGCGCCGGTTGACATCGCGGCAAACACCGCGCTGCTGGCCGGGCTGGCGAGGGGCGGCGTGTACATCGGCGTGGCGCGCGGCGCGTGGCTGGAAGATCACGGCATCGCGTCGCCGGCGCGCCCGGTGCAAGCGATCCGTGAGGCGCTCGATATCGTCCGCTACTTGCTGGAAGGCCGGACCGGCGGCTGCGAAGGTGAATTCTTCCGGCTGGCCCCGCACGTGCGCGCGCCCTACCCGCTGCCGGAGGCCGGCATCCCCGTCATGATCGGCACGTGGGGGCCGAAGCTGGCGGCGCTCGCCGGGCGGATCGCCGACGAAGTGAAGATAGGCGGCTCCGCCAACCCCGACATGGCGCCGGTGATGCGGCGCTACATCAACAATGATGCAGTGGGTGTGGCGATGGGCGCGGTGACCGTGGTCGATGAAGACCGCGACCGAGCGCGGCAGGCGGCCCGGCGCGCGGCGGCGCTGTATCTGCCGGTGGTCGCGCCGCTCGATCCCACCGCACCGGTCGAGCCGGCGCTGCTCGCATGCATGGCCGGTCACACCAACCGGGGCGAGCTTGACGCCGCCGCGCGCCTCATCTCCGATGAGTTGCTGGACCGTTTCGCCTTCGCCGGGGACACGGATGATATCATCCGGCAGGCCGGCGCGCTGTTCGACGCCGGGGTAAGCCGCGTCGAGTTCGGCACGCCGCACGGCCTGGACGCCGCGAAGGGCATCCGCATCCTGGGAGGGCGAGTCATACCGGTATTAAAAGATGACACATGACCGTGTGGTAGAGTATACTAATCTTATGTTTGTATTTGTCACCCAGGAAAGGATTTGGAATGGAATACTTCGAAGTTGATCGCCCGCCCGGAGACGGGCTTTGTTCGGACGATAACTGTCCGTGTCCCCCTCCCGGAACGAGGATTCCGCGCGGCACCGGCTACATATACATCAGCCAAGAGGTTGTTGATATGCGCCGTGATGCGCGCAGTATTCAAGAAGCTCGAGAGAAGATGGAGCGTATCCAAAAACAGTTGGGGATGGCGATTATTGCCGGCGCGGGGGTGCTTGCGCCCATCCTTGTGTGCGAACAGGGCGCCAGGGCGAGGGGGCTGGACCTGGAAGTAGCCGCAGCGGATGCCAAGTATTGGTGGGAGACCGGGCTGGCGCCGCTCCGGGCGACGCCGCTTTCCGGCACCCCAGAAGCGAAAAGGGAACGGGAACGGTTAAAGCCAGAACTGAAGCCGAAAAAGTGGTGGCAGTTCTGGAAGTAACAACTGCTAGCCAGAGCAAGAAAAAGCATTAAAGCATTTAGGAGGAGAACCATGCGACGTTTTGCGATTCTACTACTTATCGTTGCGCTGAGCCTGCCCGCGTGGGGTGCGGCGGCCCAGAGCGAAAAAGTGCTGGTCGTCGGCCTTTCCGAGGACTACAACGGCCTCGACCCGCACCGCGCTTACGAGCCGGGCGGCTCGATGATCCACACGGCGGTGTATGACACACTGGTCACCTTCCCGCCCGATTCGGTGAGCGAGGTCATCCCGAACCTGGCGGCAAGCTGGGACATTTCAGAAGATGGCCTGGTCTACATCTTCACCCTCCGCGACGACGTGGTGTTCTCGAACGGCGACCCGCTCACCGCCTCGGACGTGGTGTTCAGCTTCAATCGCATGAAGAACCTGAAGGATAACCCGGCTTTCCTGGCGGACGGCATCGTCTCGGTGGATGCGCTGGACGACCTGACGGTGGTGCTCACGCTCGCCGCGCCCGACCCCGCGATCCTGGCGAAGCTGATCTTTGACGCCTTCTCGGTGGTCAACGCCAAAGTCGTGATGGAGCAGGGCGGCGCCGACGCCGAGGACGCCGCCGAAACCGATACCGCCGAACTGTGGTTCAACGACAACTCGGCGGGCACCGGGCCTTACGTGGTGGAAAGCTACGAACCAGCCGTGCAGACCGTGCTGGCCCGCAATGCGAACTACTGGGGCGAGGCGACCTACTTCGACCGCATCGTCATCCAGAACATGCCCGAAGCCGCCACGCAAAAGCTGGCGCTAGAGGCCGGCGATATTCACATCGCAATGGATATCACCGCCGACCAACTGCCGGCGTTCGAGGCTAACGAAGCGATTGAAGTGTTCTCCACGCAGAGCGACACGCTCATCTTCTTGCTGATGAACCAGGACCCCGAAACCGGCGGCGTGATGAGCAACCCGACCGTGCAGAAGGCGGTCCGCTACGCCATCGACTACGAGGGCCTGCGCATCCTCAGCGGCGTGGGTACCAAGATTCCGCCCGCGATGGTGCCGCTGGGCTTCGCCGGCGCGCTGGATGAATCCGAGGGCATCGCGCGCGACGTCGAGATGGCGAAGCAGCTTCTCGCCGAGGCCGGCTATCCCGACGGCTTCGAGATAAACCTGCAATACCCCGACTTCACGTACATCGGCACCGAGTTCGGCGTGGTGGCGCAGAAGGTTCAGGCCGATCTGGCCGAGGTGGGCATCAAAGTAAGCCTGACGCCAGAGGAGCTGCAAACCTCGCTCGATCTGTACCGGGGCGGCAAGCACGGCTTCGGCCTGTGGCTGTGGAACCCGGATTATCAAGACACGCTGGACTATGTGGAATTCCTGCCGGCGGGTGTGGTGGGCGCCCGCGCCAACTGGACCGACGCCAACGCCGATGCAAAAATCCTGGAACTGCGCGACAAGGTGAAGGTCGAGACCGACCCCGAAGTGCGCAAAGAACTGTTCCACGAGATTCAGCTTTACGAGCAGGAATCCGGGCCGTTCGTGCCGCTGTTCCAGCCGGGCGTACACTTCGCCTATCGCACCGAACTGCAAGGTTTCCACTATAACGGGCAGTGGCGCGTCGATCTGACGCTGCTGAGCCTGGCCGAATAACAGTAACTAACTCTCATCCCCACGCGCTGACGCGCAGCCCTTCTTCCTGACATTGGGAGAGGGGAAGTTGCACCTCTGCTCTGGGCTTTCCCCCTCTCCCCTTGTGGGAGAGGGGCCAGGGGCAATACTTTTCGGTTAAGCCCCCCTATCCCCAGCCCTTTCCCCCACAAGGGGGGAAAGGGGGCCAGAGCGCGTTCCGAAAGTCCCCTCGCTCCTCGTGGGAGAGGGGATTTAGGGGAGAGGGGGAGATCGCCCATGCCGCTACACCTGTACATGCTCCGGCGCATCCTGCTGGCGGTTCCGCTCATTATCGGGATATCGCTGGTGGCGTTCATCATCGGCAACCTGGTCCCCAGCGACCCGACCGCCGCCAACCTGGGCGAGCGCGCCGCCGCCGACCCGGACATCGTCGCGGCGTTCCGCGCCAAGTGGGGCCTGGATCAGCCGCTTCACACCCAATACCTGACCTACCTGGGCAACCTGTTACAAGGCGACCTGGGCACGTCGATCCGCACGCGCCGCCCCATCGCAGACGACCTGGCGCGCTACCTGCCGGCGACGATTGAACTCGCAACGGCGGGTATCGCGGTCGCGCTGATTGCCGGGGTCGCTTTCGGCGTGATATCGGCGGTGTGGCGCAACCACCCGATCGACTTCATCGTGCGCATCCTCTCGCTCATCGGAGTGAGCGCGCCGGTGTTCTGGCTGGCGCTGGTGGCGCTGCTGGTCCTCTACCTGCGGCTGCGCGTGCTGCCGGGGCCGGGTCGGCTGGACGCCGTGCTCAGCGCGCCGCCCACGGTGACCGGGATGTACACGGTTGACAGCCTGCTCGCCGGGCGTTGGGACCTGTTCGGCAATGCGTTCTCGCATTTGATTCTGCCGGCGCTGGTGCTGGGCGCGTACTCGGCAGGGTTGATTACGCGCATGACGCGCTCGTCGATGCTGGAGGTGCTCTCGCTGGACTATATGAACACGGCGCGCAGCAAGGGCCTGAAGGAGCGCAGCGTCATCATCCGGCACGGGCTGCGCAATGCGCTGATGCCGGTCGTGACCGTGATCGGCCTTTCCTACGGCAATCTCTTGTCGGGCGCGGTGCTCACCGAGACCATCTTCGCGTGGGGCGGCATCGGGCGCTATGCGTATGACGCGGCGCGCAGCCTGGACTTCCCCGCGATCATGGGCGTGAGCATGCTGGTCGCGCTTGTGTTCGTTGTTACCAACTTGATCGTCGATATGCTCTACTACGTCCTCGATCCCCGCATCCGCACGAAGGAAGCGTAGCGCTCATGCTCAAAACCCTCCGCTTCTACGCCGCGCGCAACCCGCTGATGGTGGTCGGCGTCATCGTCTGCATCTTCTGGCTGCTCGTCTCATTTGCCGCCCAGTGGATCGCGCCGTATGACCCGCTCAAGCAGGACGTGGTGATCCGCCTCCAGCCGCCCACCGCCGAGCACAGCCTCGGCACCGACCAGCTTGGCCGCGATGTGCTGGCGCGCGTGATGTACGGCGGGCGGATATCGCTGCCGGCCGGGTTGATGGTCATCATCGTATCGATGGCAATCGGCACGGTCGTCGGCGCGGTGGCGGGCTACCTGGGTGGCTTTTGGGACGAACTGCTGATGCGCAGCACCGAGGTGTTTATGGCCTTCCCCTCCATCGTGCTGGCGATGGCAATCGCGGCGGCGCTTGGCCCCAGCGTGATGAACGCGGTTGTGGCGATGGTACTGGTCTGGTGGCCGAACTATGCGCGCGTGGTGCGCAGCCTGGTCGTGAGCGTCAAGTCGAACGAGTACGTCGAGGCGGCGCGCGCCGTCGGCGCATCGGAGGCGCATATTCTCTGGCGGACCATCCTACCGAACTGCATTGCGCCGGCGGTGGTCATGGCGACGCTGGACATCGGCAATGCGATTTTGCTCTTTGCCGGGCTGAGTTTCCTGGGCCTGGGCGCAGAGCCGTCCGCGCCGGAGTGGGGGCGCATGGTCGCCGACGGCATCGACTACTTCGACCAGTGGTGGCTGAGCACCTTCCCCGGCCTGGCGATCTTCACCGTGGTGATGGCGTTCAATTTCATCGGCGACGGCCTGCGCGACCTGGCCGATCCACGCACGCGCAAGCTGAGGTGAGGCGGGACAGATTATCACCACGGAGCGCACGGAGCGCACGGAGAAGAAGAAACGAGCGAAAAGCTCCGGGGTGAGTTCTTATAAGAGTGTCGCCGGGAACAAATTTTGACAGCGCCACCGCGCCGGGTTATCTTTGTGCGCATTGCGCTAAAGCGAAAGTGTATGGTCTACCCGAACATGCATCATTTGAGCAGCCTTGCTAACGTGCGCGCCCGTCGTACCCGCCGGAACCGAAGCGGTCCGGTGCGGCGCTGCGCTGCTCGCTAACCAAGACGTTACCCGTTTTGTCACCTTACCCCCGGACCACCCGTCCGGGGGTTTTTATTTTCTGTAATCAACAAGGAGCAAAGGACATGACCGACCAAACCGTTAAGAAAGTTGTGCTGGCGTACAGCGGAGGCCTCGACACCTCGATTATCGTGCCGTGGCTGCGCGAGAATTACGGCTGCGAGGTGATTTGCTTCTGCGCCGGCCTGGGCCAGGACGACGAGTTGGATGGCCTGGAAGCGAAAGCTATCGCGTCCGGCGCGAGCAAGCTCTACATCGAAGACCTCACCGAGCCGTTTTTGACCGATTACGTCTTCCCCACCATGCAGGCCGGCGCGCTCTACGAACGCAAGTACTTGCTCGGTACCAGCATGGCGCGCCCGCTTATCGCTGCGCGGCAGGTCGCCATCGCCGAGCAGGAGGGCGCCGACGCCATCGCGCACGGCTGCACCGGCAAGGGTAACGACCAGGTGCGCTTTGAGCTGACCGCGATGGCACTCAACCCGCACCTTAAGGTCATCGCGCCGTGGCGCGAATGGACCATCGGCAGCCGCGAGGAGGCGCTGGCCTACGCGAAGGCGCATCACGTGCCGGTCTCCGCCGAGACCAAAGGCATCTACAGCCGCGACACCAACATCTTCCATATGAGCCACGAGGGCGGCATCCTGGAAGACCCGTGGAACGAGCCGGAGGAGGCGATGTATACGCTCACGGCCAGCCCGCAGGCTGCGCCCGACGAACCGACCGAAATCGTGGTCGGCTTCGAGCAGGGCGTGCCGGTGTCGTTCAACGGCGAAACGATGGCGCCGGCGCCGCTGTTCAAGAAGCTGAACGAGGTCGGCGCGGCCAACGCCATCGGGCGCATCGACTTGGTAGAAAACCGGCTGGTGGGCATGAAGTCGCACGGCGTCTATGAAACGCCCGGCGGCACCATTCTATTTACCGCACACCACGAACTGGAGAGCATCTGCCTGGACAAAGACACCTTCCGCTACAAAGAGCAGATCGCGCTGACCTACGCCGACCTGGTGTATAACGGCAAGTGGTTCGCGCCGCTGCGCGAGGCGCTCGACGCTTTCGTGCAGGTTACGCAGAAGAACGTCAGCGGCGAGGTGCGCATGAAGCTTTACAAGGGCAACGTCATCATCACCGGGCGCAAATCGCCGCACAGCCTCTACCGCGAAGACCTGGCGTCGTTCGGGCGCATGGACGTATTCGACCAGCGCGACGCAGCGGGCTTCATCCGCTTGTTCGGCCTGCCGATGAAGGTCACGGCGCTGGTCGCGGAGGAAGAGGGCGTCGAGAACCCGTACAAGGCGCCGGGCTACCCCAAGTTCAAGCGGGACTGAGATCGAAGTTCACCACGGAGTCCACGGAGCACACGGAGAAAGTAGGGCGTGGGCCGGCGGCCCGCCCGAAGCCCGCAAATTTTCAGAGAATCGCCGGGGTCTTTGCATGCTCCGTGGTGAATCTCTTAAACATTATCAGAACGAATTAGACCCTTTATAGGGAGTTGTGCAGTTTTCGTTTTTGTGTACAATGATAGTAATCGGCAGCGCGGTCATGAGACCCTCTCATCCGCGTTTGTCTTGACAAGGGCTTCGCGCTACTGACCCCCAGCGCTAACCCGGCGAAACAAGACTGAGTAAAAGTGGTTCTTGTGGGAATGGACCCCCGCCGGCTCCTGCCGGACTAAAACCCCAAGTACTCACGCAGGTTAGGTATAGACTCGTCCCGGCCCTGGCAAGGTTGTTGCCTTGTGTGGTAGGGGTAGGTGTTTTGTAAATTAAGGGAGGCCCAAATGGGTGAGAAGCCGCAGGATCGGAAACCGTCGGAGCGTCAAGAAAGTCTGAAACCGGGCGAGAATTTCGCGCAGATTAAGGTTGTGGGGGTCGGCGGGGGCGGCTGCAACGCCGTCAACCGCATGATCGACGAAGGGATGACCGGGGTGGATTTCATCTCGGTTAACACCGATGCGCAGGCTTTGCTGCTCTCGAACTGCAAGATGCGCGTGCGCATCGGCGACAAGCTGACGCGCGGCCTGGGCGCCGGCGGCAATCCCGAAGTCGGGCGCAAAGCCGCCGAAGAATCCGCCGACGAATTGTACGAGGTGATACGCGGCGCGGATATGGTGTTCATCACATGCGGCATGGGCGGCGGCACCGGCACCGGCGCGGCCCCGGTCATGGCGCAGATCTCGCGCGAGCTGGGCGCGCTGACCATCGGCGTCGTGACCAAGCCGTTTGCATTTGAAGGGTCGCGCCGCTTGCAGTCTGCCGAGGCCGGCATCGAGGCGCTGAAGGGCCAGGTCGATACGCTGATCGTCATCCCTAACGACCGCCTGCTGCAAATCGTCGATAAGCGCGCCAGCCTCAACGACGCTTTCCGCGCGGCAGACGACGTGCTGCGCCAGGGCATCCAGGGCATCTCAGAACTGATTACGGTGCCCGGCCTGATTAACCTGGACTTCGCCGACGTGCGCACGATTATGTCCGAGGGCGGCGCGGCGCTGATGGCGGTGGGCCGCGCCTCCGGCGAGGACCGCGCCCGCGCGGCTGCCGAGGCCGCGATCAGCAGCAGCTTGCTGGATGTGACCATCGACGGCGCGCGCGGCATCCTGTTCAACGTGACCGGCGGCCCCAACATGAGCCTGTTCGAGGTCAACGAAGCGGCGGCCATCATCCGCGAGACGGCGCATCCCGACGTAAACCTGATCTTCGGCGCGGTGATCGACGAAAGCATGAGCGACGAGATTCGGATTACGGTCATTGCGACCGGCTTCGAGCAGGCGCAGATGCCGCGCCGCTCGGTGATGCAGCCGCTCCAGCAGCCCCAATCGCAGCGCGAACTGCGCCAGCAGCAGTCGGCGCAGGCGCACAGCGCTGCCGAAGGCGCCCAGCCGCGGCAGACGCCGGCCCGCCGCCCAACCCGCCCTGAAGAGTACCCGACGCGCACCTACAATTCTGACGACCTGGATATCCCGGCTTTCTTGCGCAAGCGCTAAGAACTGCCGCACTGTCTCGACAGCAGGCTTCCCGATAGCCCTACTCGTGACCGGCACGAGTAGGGCTGTTTACCTTTTACAGAAAAGTTTGTCGATAAGAACGAATTGCTAACCCTTGCCAAGATGCCGGGAGATGTTATACTGGACCATAGGAGTATGTGACGAGGTTGACGTTCAGGGGGGAGACTGGTACATGCCCGGTCAGGGCGTGTCCGGTGAGTCCTGCCGCAGGGGAAGGAGGCGCCTGAGTTACAAGATTACTCTATTTTCAACCCAATCCCAGTACAATCACACAACCCTAAAAACGTTCTGAGAAGGAGACAAACCATATGTTCCGCAACAAAGCTGTCGTGCTTCTTGTCGTTCTTGCCTTGCTCCTCACCACCGTAGGCGTCGTGGGGGCGCAGGAAGAGGAGGAGAAAGTTCTGCGCCTGAATATGGGGCCAAGCGATGTTCCGACGCTCGACCCCTCGCTTGCGACCGACACTTCCTCGCACCAGATCATCGGCGAGATTTTCGTCCCCCTGGGCCGTGGCAATGAGATCACCGGCGAGACCGAGACCGGTATGGCGACCTGGACCATCGAGGAGACCGCCGATGGCACCCAGATGATTACCTTCACCATTATGGAAGGCATTTCGTGGGTGAAATACAACCCCGAAACCGACCAAGTAGAACAGGTGCTTGACGAAAACGGCGAAGTCCGCTACGTCACCGCCAACGACATTTACTATGCGCTGATGCGCACCCTCGATCCCAAGACCGCCTCGGACTACGCCTATGTGCTGGTCGATGCCGTTAAGGGCGCCAAGGAATACAACCAGGCCAACCTGGACGAAGTATCCGAGGAAGACATGGCCGCCCTGCGCGATGCGGTCGCCGCTAAAGTGCTGGACGACTACACCTTGCAGGTCGAGACGCCCAACACCGCCGCCTTCAACATCGACATCCTGGCCGGCATGTGGTTCAGCGGCGCGCAGCCGCAATGGGTGATCGACGCCCAGGGCGACTTCTGGAGCGAGCCGGAGAATATCGAGAGCTACGGTCCCTACGCGCTGGAATACTGGTACCATGAGAGCGGTATCGGCATCGTCGCCAACCCCTTCTGGCCCGGCACCGACACCGTGCCCCAGCCGAAGGTCACCCGCGTGCAGTGGGTATTCCTCCAGGATACGCCGGCCTTCGCCAACTACGAGTCCGGCCTGCTCGATGTGGTCGCCCCGCCGCTGTCCGAGATGGACCGCATCAAAGCCGACTCGGTGCTGAGCGAGGAACTGTACATTTCGCCCTACTTCTGCACCTACTACTACGGCTTTAACGTGACCAAGCCGCCGTTGGACAACGTACACCTGCGCCGCGCGCTTTCCTTCGCCATTGACCGCCAGGACTTGGTGGACAACGTGACCAAGGGCGGCCAGGAGCCCGCGCGCTGGTTCGCGCGCCCCGGCCTGCTCGCCGCGCCCACCATGGAAACCGACCCCGAACTCGGCATCGGCTACGACCCCGACATGGCGCAGGAAGAACTCGCGCTGGCGCTCGAAGAACTGGGCCTGGAAGACCTCGCCGACCTGCCGCCCATCACCCTGATGCACAACGAGAGCGAAGGCCATGCCCGCATCGCGCAGGCCATCCAGGAAATGTGGCGCGCCGAACTGGACCTCGAAGTTCAGATCGCAACCCAGGAATGGGGCGTCTATCTGGATACCCTGGACGAGGACTCGCCGCAGATCTGGCGTCTGGGCTGGTGCAATGACTACTTCGACGCCGACAACTTCACGCGCGGCGTGTTCCGCTCTGACTCCGGCAACAACCACACCCAGTGGAGCAACGCCGAGTTCGACGCCCTGGTCGATGAGGCCGCATTCGGCGGGCTTTCGACCGAGGAGCGCCGCGAACTGTACGTCAAGGCCGAGAGTATCCTCACCTACGAGGACGCCGCGATCGTCCCGCTCTACTGGTACACCACCGTCAGCCTGACCAAGCCTTACATCGAGCGCACCTACGCGCTGACCGGCGCGCAGCGCTTCGAGAAGTGGGATATTCTTGACCACTGAGCCGGGTTAGGGTTGCGCGGGTAGCCCCCCTCTCGATGGGGGCTACCCCTCCCCTTAACCACCACGAGCGCAAGGGTCGCAGGGCCGCGCCTTGCGACCCTTGCGCTCGTGACGGCTAAAAGTTCACTTTGCTGGAGGCAATCAAGATGGGCACTTTTATTGTCCGGCGCGTTCTGTGGATGCTGCTGGTCATTGTGGTCGTTTCCGGGATTACGTTTTTCCTCATGCACCAGGTGCCGGGCGGGCCGTTTAGCCGGGAGCGGCGGCTGCCCGACCACATCATCCGCAACCTGGAGCGAAAATATCACCTGGACCGGCCGATCCTGGAGCAGTACCTCAGCTACATGTTCGACATTCTCATCCCGCGCGTCACCGCCGGCGAGACCGGGCGCTCGACCATGAGCGATTACCTGTTCAATATCCAACTGCGCGGCGACGATAAGGCAACCGACGAGAACGAAGAAATCTTCCTCCGCTGGATGAACTTCGGGCCATCCTATGCCTCGCGCACCCGCACCGTCAACGATATTTTCCGCGAACAACTGCCGGTTTCGTTCCAGTTGGGGGTGATGGCGCTGCTCTTTGCCATTGCGCTCGGCGTGCCGCTGGGCATCCTGGCCGGCCTGAACCGCAACACACCCATCGACTACGTGAGCATGGCGGTGGCGATTGCCGGCGTCTCGGTGCCGACGATTGTGCTGGGGCCGATCTTGATTTGGCTTTTCGGCGTGCAGCTTCGCGTCCTGCCGCCCACCGGCTGGGGCACGGTGGAACAGGCCGTCCTGCCGGTGATCGCGTTGGGGGCGGCCAGCTCGGCGCTGCTGGCCCGCCTGACCCGCGCCAGCCTGTTGCAGGTGATGCACGAAGACTATATTACGACCGCGCGCGCCAAGGGCCTCGCCGAGCGCATGGTGATCGGCCTGCATGCGTTCAAGAACGCGCTCATCCCGGTGACGACTGTCCTGGGGCCGATGTTTGCCGCGCTGGTGACGGGCACGTTCGTCACCGAGACCATTTTCGGCATCCCCGGCATGGGGCGCTATTTCATCACCAGCGTGACCAACCGTGACTACCCGGTGATTATGGGGACAATCTTGCTCTATGCGGTGTTCCTGGTCTTTTCGAACATGCTCGTCGATATCACGTATGCCTGGCTCGATCCCCGAATCAGGTTTTCATGAGGCTAGGGTGGAGGTATAGAGGATGGCGACACACGAACAAAGCGTCGAGGGCACTTCCACCGGCGCGATTGTGAGCCTGGAACAGCCTATGCGCAAATCCGAGGGCCTGTGGATGGACGCGCTGAGGCGTCTGCTGCGCAACCGGGCGGCGGTTGCCGGGTTGGTTACGATCTGTCTGCTGATCCTGGGGGCGATCTTTGCCGATGTCGTCACGCCGACGATATCGCTCAGCGTGAAGGGCCAGAGCGTCGATGGAAGCTGGTTCCTGGTCGATGTAGGCGAGGTGACCGGCGCATGGGTCGAGACCAAGCAACTACCGGAAGAAGCGCTGCCGGCCCCGCTGACGCCGGCGCCGGTCAAACGCCTGCTCATGCCTTTCGCAGCGCGGGTGACCGAGCCGACCACGATGTACGCGGAGCCAGACCCGGACGCCGGGGTCGTCCTGGCGGACTTCGCCGGCGAGGTGACCGCCGGCGAGCCGGACGCGAGCGGCGCGTGGCTGCAAGTGAGCACGACGACCGAGCTTGAGGCCTGGGTGCGGGCTTCGGTGGTGGAGATTCCGGCGGAAGAGACCGAATCGGCCAAGATAACCGAACTCACCGAGTTGTACGACCAGCCCAGCCAGGACGGCAAGCTCGTCCTGGAGGATTTCGCCAGCGAGGTAGTCGTCCTGGATCAGGACGAAAGCGGTGAGTGGCTGTTGGTCGAAGCGCCGGCCGAGATCGAGGGTTGGGTCGATATCGACCTGGTCGTCCTGCAATTCAAAAGGACCTGGGCCGCCGAAGCGCCCACGGCGGCGTCTTTGTACGAGCAACCCCGCCCGGACGCCGCCGTCCGCGCCGCCGATTTTACCGGCGCGCTTGAGGTGACGAGTAAAGACCCGACGAACCAATGGTTCTATGTGCGCACCGCCGGCGGGACCGAAGGTTGGATCGACGCCGACGCGACCCTGTTCGACTTCGAGCCGCCCGCCCCGGCGCAGACCGTTGAGCCGGCGTCGCTGTACGCGCAGCCCGACCCGGCGAGTCCCCTGGTTCTGGCCGACTTCGCCGGCGCGGTGACCGTGATCGGGCAGGACCGGGCCGGGAAGTGGCTCTATGTGAGTACCGAAGACGGCGCCGAGGGTTGGATAGACGCCGAACCGGTGGCGTTCGTGCTCGCCGAACCGCGCGCCGGGCAACTGACCGAGCCGGGCGTCCTGTACGGCGCGCCGGGGCCGGGCGCGGCGCAGCTTTCCGAGCTTGCCGCCGGCGCTAAGGTGTCGGTCCTGGGCCAGGATGCAAGCGGCGACTGGGTGCAGGTGCGCGCGCGCGACGATATCGAAGGCTGGATAAGTATCGATCCGCTCTTGCTGCCGCTCGAATCTCCCTACAGCCTGGCAATCCACAAGGTCGTCGAACTGCGCGACGGCCCGGCGCGCGGCGCCGAAACGGTCAAGCTGCTGGCGCCCAGGGACTATTACACCCAGGTGCGCGAGTATAACAACGCCGCGCCCGAATGGATCACGGTGGTTTTCCCGACCATGAAACCGCAGGGCGTCGAGGGCGGCTATGTGCTCGTCAACAATGACTATCCGCTGGGCGCCGATTACCTGGGACGCGATCTCTTGACCCGCATTCTGTACGGGGCGCGGATTTCGCTCATGGTGGCGGCGGTCGGCCCGGCAGTGAGCCTGCTCATTGGGCTGGTCTGGGGCGTTACCTCCGGCTATTTCGGCGGGCGGGTCGATAACATCATGATGCGCATCGTCGATATCATGTACGCCTTCCCCACGCTGCTCCTCATCATCCTGATGATGGCGTTCTTCCGCTCCAGCTTTGTCGAGAGCGAGCCGGGCACCCTGGCATATGTCCTAAACGAGCTTGATACGGCGCTGGGCGGGATGCTGTTTATTTTCATCGGCATCGGCATGACCTCGTGGATGGGCATGGCGCGGCTGTCGCGCGGGCAGGTGCTTTCGGTGCGCGAGAAAGAGTTCGTCGAGGCGGCGCGGGCCATCGGCCAGGGCACGCGCGGCATCATGTTCGGGCATATCATGCCCAACATCCTCGGCCCGCTGATCGTCGCCGAGACCCTGGCGATCCCCGGCTACATCTCGACCGAGGCGTTCCTCAGCTTCATCGGCCTGGGCGTCAACCGGCCTACGCCGAGCTGGGGGTCGATGATCTCGGATGGCTCGCAAGCGCTGCGCTCGTACCCGAACCAGGCGATCTTCCCGGCGCTGGCGTTGGGGGTCACGATGTTCGCGTTCAACTTCCTGGGCGACGGCCTGCGCGACGCGCTCGACCCGCGTATGCGCGGCGTCGATTAAGAACAAGAAGTCTCACCACAAAGACGCAGAGCACACAGAGTTTTCTAAAACCTCTCTCCTCCTCTCTGTGCCCTCTGTGTCTCTGTGGTTAAAAATCTTACTCTCCGGCTTGCCTTAAGCATACCCCGCGATCTCGTCCGCCATGCGCGCGAAGAAATCGACCATGAAGCGGTGCCGTCCTTCGGCGATGGCGCGCCCGGCAGCCGTGTACAGGCCGTCCTTGACCTTCGACAGCTTGTATTCGAACTCGTGGCGGGGCGTATGCTCCGCGCCGATATCGCGCCCGTCGTAGCCGGCCGGCACTTCGCCCCAGAGCCGCTGCCCGTGGAGCGCGCCGTAGCCAATCGCGCGCGCCACGCCCACCGCGCCGATTGAATCCAGCTTATCGGCATCGAAGACGACCTTTGCTTCGAGGGTCTGCGGCGTGATGTCGCTGCGGAAGCGGTGCGCGTGGATGGCATGCGCCACCGCCTGGATAAAGTCCGGGGCGGCGTGCTTCTCGGACAGGATGGCGCGGGCGCGCGCCGCTCCCATCGCAGCGTGGTCGCCGCCGGTCCGGTCGCCGGCGGCGCGCTCTACGTCGTGCAGCAGCGCCGCCGTGCGCACGATCTCCAGGTCTGCGCCCTCCGCTGCGGCGATGCGCTCCGCCAGCGCCAGCACACGCAGCACATGGTCGAAGTCGTGCACGGCTTCGGCGTCCCGGTAGTACCGGCGCGCTTCTTCGATGGTGATAACCGGCATGCGCTTCTCCCCGCCCTAAAAAGTCACCGCTCGTCTGCGAACGCCCGCACCAGGCGCAGCGTCCCTTCCAGCGCCTCGTGTGCGCCCGCCAGGGTATCGTTCCACAGGCTGAACAGCAGCCCCACCACCTGCGCCTCGCGCGTGACCCGCGCCAGCGTCGCGGCGACCTGCGCCAGCGACGGGCCGCCGGGCGCCGGGTAATTCATGGCCGGCATCTCGGCGCAGTCCACCACGTCGGTATCGAGGTGGACGTACAGCGGCTTGTCCGGCAGCGGAGCAGTTAGCAAGTCGCTCACGTCCGGTAGGTGGGTAAGGCGGCTCTGGCGCAGCATGACGCCCTCTTCCGGGTCGAGGTCGCGCGCGTCGGTGACGATCACATCGCGCTCGTCGGTGGGCGCCAGCCCGACGCCCGCCATCAGGTGCTCGTTGCCGCGCCCGACCAGCGCCGCCAGCGGCATCCCGCCCAAGAACCCGCTCGGCGTGGTCGCCGGCGTGTTGAAATCGCCGTGCGCGTCGTACCAGAGCACCGCCGGCTTGAGGGATTCTAAGCCTTTCAGCGCGCCCAGCGCACTGACGCAATCCGACGCAAAGATAATCGGGATGCCGTCCCGGTGGGCGGCGACGGTCGCCGCCAGCGCCCGGTTGACGCAAACGACCGGGTCGGGGTGCGCACCGAAGTCGGGCGCGATGTTCACCCACGCCGCGCCGATCTCCTCCGCGATGCCGCTCATCTGCACCGAGGCGACCTCGGTGCGGTCTTCGATCCGCTCGCCGATCCAGTAGGGAACGCCGATGCACACGAATTTCGCCATAATATCTCCTTAATGTGAAAAACAAGATTTTTAACCGCGAGTAACGCTAATGGTAGCTCCACAAAATAGCGTGGTCACCGGCTTGCGTAGGGGCGGGTTTCAAACCCGCCCCATATGCATCAACTTAAGCGCTTTTTCCCCCTCTCCCCCGACCC
>JAFGMM010000146.1 GCA_016927535.1 Anaerolineae bacterium | reverse complement strand
TCGCCCCTTGAGGGAGAGGGGACGGGGGTGAGGGGGAGCAGGCGCTTAAGTTGATGCATATGGGGCGGGTTTCAAACCCGCCCCTACCCCAAGCCGGCGACCCACGCTATATTGCGGAGCTACCCTCTGTGTCTCTGTGGTAAAAAAAATCTGGGAGGAGCCAAGTGGGAGAATCATCAGAACCCAAGCCGGCGCGCGTGGTGCGGAACGTCAACATCCGGCGCACCCCGACCACCGAAGGCAATACGCCGGTCGGACTCTATACTGCCGGCGACGCGATCACCGTGTACGAGACGCGGCAGATCAACGGCGACGCCTGGGTGCGCACCATCTATCAAGATGCGCCGGCCTGGGCGGCGATGCGTTGGAGCGGCATCACGTTCATCGAATTCACCGAACCGCTCCCGGACTCGGGGCGGGCGCGCGTGCTGCGCAACGTCAACATCCGGCGCGAACCTTCGACGCAGGGCAATACGCCGGTCGGGTTCTACACCGCCGGCGATGAATTCGTCGTCGAGGAGGTGTGCGAGGTCGGCGGCGACGTCTGGGTGCGCACGGCGTACCGGGGCGCGCCGGCCTGGGTGGCGATGCAGTGGCACGGCGTGACCTTCCTCGAATGGGTCGAGGAAGCGCCGCCGCCCCCACCGCCGCCGCCCCCACCCGACGACACCGAACCGGTCACGGCGCGCGTCATAAACGGCGTCAACGTCCGGCGTGTGCCCACCACGCAGGATAACATCCCCCTCGGCAGCTACCCGGCCGGCGCGGAGATCGCCGTGTACGATCTGCGCGCCGAGGCGATGGACCTGTGGGCGCGCGTCTACTACGCGGGGCAGCCGGCCTGGGCGGCGGTGGAATGGCGCGGCGCTAAGTTCGTCGAATTCCCCGACCCGGCGGGCGAGGCGCGCCTGCGGGCGCGGTTCACCCTCAGCATCCGTAAAGCGCTGTTGGTCGAAACGGCGGCGCGCATCTACCCGCCGGGCAGCGCCGAATATACGCGCTCCGCCGAGCTTATCGAAGCGGCGCGCCCGGTAGACCTCGGCGGCCTGGGAGAAGACATCGCCGGACAAGCCATGCCGGAGGGCTATAAACGGTTCTGGGCGCTGCAAACGCATCTCGGCCTGCCCGACCCGTTTACGACCCTGCCGGTCCCGCTCGACGCCCAATACCGCACGTTCTACCACGGCTTCGGCCCCAACACCTTCGCGCTGAACAACTGGCGCCAGTGGTATCGCTACACCGCCGGCATGCACAGCGGCGTCGATTACAGCGTGCCGACCGGCTCTCCGCTCTACGCGCTGGCCGACGGCGTAGTCGAGAACATTCGCTTTTTGAGCAACCCGAACGAGGTGAGCCTCGTTATTCGCTGCCTGATGCCGGCGCGCTTCGACCGCGCCGGGCGGCGCGTGCTCTCTAACGTGCGGCTGGCCTACGGTCACTTAGCGACCGGGCGCGGCGCGGGCAGCCGGCCGCTTAGCAACCTCCGGGTCGGGCCGGGCGACGTGGTGCGCGCCGGGCAGTACGTCGCCGACTCCGGCTATCCTGTCTCCGGCAGCCTGCCCAACCTCGTCCACCAGACCGGCAACGCGCACCTGCACTTTGAGATTCACCTGGTGGAGCACGACGGCAGCGCCGCGCATCTGATGAGCCGGCCGCTCAACCCGCTGCTGTTCTTCGCGCCGGAGGTCGCCATGCAGCAGATTCTCATCGGCGACCGGAACCTCGACTTTCCGTACCCGGCCCCGCAGACGCTCGCCGGCCGGGGGCTGGGCTTCCTGCCGCTGCTGGATTACTGGACGCTCGGCATGTTCCGCTACGGCGCGACCCCGATCTGGCAGTACCAGGGCACGCGGGCCAATCCCTGGCCGCCCGGCGTGCTGGGGCTGGATGAATTGGCGGACGAAGCGGCGGGCTGGCAGGCGTATGAGGGAAAAGTGTTGTAAAAAGGATTTTGGGTTGGGAGGGCGAGCCGGCGGCTCGCCCCCTACAAATTGCATCCGTCCGTAGGGGCGTCCCGGCGGGACGCCCACGACGACTCTCGCAGGTCTTTTCTCACTGCTCATCTACCGTCATCTGCAACCACTGCTCCGCCTCCTCGTGCGTGGCGGCGCGCCGGATTTTCACCAGGTCCAGCGCGTCGCCGGCCCAACGCCCGTCCGGGTGCAGGATGGGCAGCCGGCGCAGGTTATCCGCATCTGTCTGATCCATCCAGCCCACCCGCAGCGTGTAGAAGCCGGCCGGCATCCCCTCCTCGCTCACCGGCGGCTTGCGCTGGTCTTCGATGATCGCGCCGGGCGTCCAGGCGCTCGGCAGGCTCAAGCCGTTCTGCGGGTAGCCGTCGATGCGCGCGTAGACCTCGCCGTCTTCGCCGATGACCTGCAAGAACACGCGCAGATCCTCCACCGATTCGTCTTCCAGCGGGCGGAGCGCGGTCCAGTAAAGCGTCACGAACGGGCTGCGACCGGGGTTGACCACACGCGGGTAAATGTCGTAGCCCACCAGCGCGATCCGGTCGCCGAAGTTCACGTTGAGCGGGATGTACGCGGCCCCGTCGGGGCGCGGTACCTCGATCCGGCCCAGCGCCACCGCGTCGCCGGCTGCGTTGGTCTCGATATCGGAGGCGGCGACCGGTTGGCGCGCGCCGGTCGCCCGGTCGAATAGGCCCACCTCGACGCGCAGCTGGTCCGGGGTGTACGCGGTCGCAGGGATTTCGACGCGGTACGTCTCGACGAACTCGCGGCCCGGCTCCCAGAGCGTGCTGGGATAGACGCCCAGCCCGGTGTAAGTGGCGCGCATCCCCACCGGGATATCGTACAACCCCACCAGGTGGACAAACACACTCAGCGGCGCGGCGGTCGGGCGGAGCGCCTGCCAGTGCAGCGTTACGAACACCGAGTCGCCCGGCGCGGCGCGCGTCTTATCGACCTCGTAACCCAGCAGGCGCGCCGCGTCGCCGAACTGCGCCTCGGCGGTGTGCGCGGGCCGGTTGGACGCGGTGGGCGCGGGCGGCGGCGCGTATGCCGGGGCCAGGTAGCCAACCAGCGCAATCACCGACCCCGCGCCCATCAGCAGGTTGAGCGCCAGCGCCGCCCACGCGCGGCGCTTCCAGCCGGTCCAGGTCGCCAGGCCCGCCGCTATTAACACGCCCAGCGCCGGCAGGCCGGGGAAGTAGAAGCGCCCCATCGCGCCGGCCGGACTCACCAGCACGTAGCCGTACAGCACGAGCGCCATCCCCGCCGCCTGCGCCCCGATTACCGCCAGCGCGCCGAGCCGCGCACGGGCGGCTTTGCGCGGCAGGTACAGCGCCAGCCCTGCCAGCCCGACCCCGCACACGACTCCCATCATGCTGTAAAAGATATCCGGCAGCGGAATCTGCCCGTAGCCGAAGCGCCCCCAAAGCGTGCTCCACGCCATCGGCAGCTCCATGAAGGCCCACGAGAGGGTATCGCCGGGGTCGCGCGCGCCCCATATCTCGGCGACGCGCACAAAGCCGGTCGGGTCGCCGTAGAGCTGCACGTTGCGCACGAACCACCAGCCGCTCACCAGCGCCGCCGCGCCGATCACAATCGCCGCCGCCTCGAACGCGCGCCGCCATGCCCGGTCGCGCGCCGCCGCCCACAGCAGCGCCAGCGCAATCACCCCGCCCAGCACGATCATGTGCATCTTGGTCAGAATCGCCAGGCCATACGCCAGCCCCAGCCACGCCGCACGCCGCCGGGGATGGCCGGCGGCGCGGTCTGCCGTGACCCAACGCACGCTCAGCAGCAGCGCTGCCGCGCCGGCGGCAGCGGCGGGCACATCGTTGTTCACCGCGCCGCTGAGATAGAGGAACTGCGGGTTAAACGCAACCAGCGCCGCCGCGCCGACGCCCAGCCATTTATCGTCGAAGGCGGCCAGGCCCAGCAGGTACGTCGCCCAGACCGCCGCCGCGCCCCACGCCGCCGTGACCATCCGCGCGAGATGCGCCGCGAGCGCCGGCCCCTGCCACGGGAACGCCTCGTCGGGGCCGTGCACGTAGAGGTTTTTGTTATCGGCGCCGACCTCGTACAGCCGGTAAGCCCAATAGGGATTCATCGGCGGCTCGGCGTCGAGGTCGGGCGTGGATACCCAGAAGCTCGCCAGCGCAGCGGTGAGGTAATAAAGCGGCGGGTGGTGCGCCTGGATATTCGGCGCGACCAGCCGGTCCTGCACCGGCAAAGCGCGCTCGTTGACCAGGTAGCGCACGAAGCGGTAATGGCGCACCTCGTCGGTCGCCTCGTGGATGGGGTTGACGATGCCGTAAGCCAGCGCGAGAACCAGGTAGGCGGCCAGGATAACGGCGAAAGCCGGGTGTTTGCGTAGAGCCTGCGCGATTCGGGTCATTGGGGCAGCTCGAATGTATGGACGATCACCCGGTCTTGCCCGTCCGCCGTGAGATAGCGCGCGCCGGTCCACGGGTCGTACAGGCCGGCGGCAATGTCGTAAACGCCGGGTTCGAAGGTGAGCCAGGGAATGCCGGTCCCGCCTGGATAAAAGACATCGCCCACGCGCAGCGTGTACGGGTCCACGCCGAGCCGCCCTGTCGCAAAGACCGGCGCTTCGCCGCCGGCGGGCAGCACGTGGACGAACATCTCCAGGCGCGGCGTGGTCGGCTCGCCGGGCGCGGGCGGCTTGGAATAAAGCGGGCGCGCCGGCAGGTCGAGCGGCGCATCGACGCGCCAGCGCACCGCCAGCGTGCCGCTCTTGGTGTCGAACCCGGCGTAAGCCTCCGTGAGGCCCAGGGCAAAGGGCACGGCTCCGGCTGCCGGCGGCGCGCCCGGCTCCGGCTGCCGCACGATGAGGAAGTACTCGTTCTCGGCGACGATATCTTGATAAACGGTCGATTCCTTCAGCCGGAAAAGGTAATGCGGCGCTGCCCAGTACGAACCCTCCGGCCCCCAGAGGACCGCCGCGTCCGGGTCGTACCAGCGCGCGCGCACGTCGCTGCGCGCCAGCGCCATCTCAAACGCGACCTGGTTCCAGCGCTCGTTGATCTGCGCGCCGATCATGATATCCTGTATCTCCGGGTGTTCGTTTAGATACTTCGCCAGTTCGATGAAATCGGTGTGGAACAGCACACGCACGAAGCCGTCCTGCGGGCGCACCACGAAGTAATCGTAGAGGCTGCGCGCGCCCTCCACGCCGAGATAGACAATCGCCAGCGCCGCCAGCAAAGACGCAACCCTCCCCCAGTGCGCCGCAATCCTCGATGCAGGTGCTTCGAATGTTGACCTCACCCCCCGCCGCGCTGCGCGCGTCCTCCCCCCTCTCCATGCCATGGAGAGGGGGGGCAGAGGGGGGTGAGGTAAAATAGCAAGAGTCCACATACACCAGCGCGCCGCCGCGCCGACGCCGAGCGCCGGGAAGATAAACGCCGCCGGCTGTGCCAGGATGGTATGGCTCAGGCTCGCCGCCGGCACCGCCAGCGCGCCCGGCGCGAGGCCCGCCGCCGTCCACAGCAGCAAGAACGCACAGCGCGGCTCCTTCCAATGCCAGATCGCCCACGCCAAGCCGATCAAGAAGAACACCGCGCCCACCACGCCGAACACCGGCCGGCGCGGAATATTGTAAAGCGCTTCGTCGTCGCCGGTGAACGTGAACATGCCCAACGTCTTAAGCCCGTACTCGACCAGCACCGACGGGTCGCCGCTGCCCAGCGCGTAGACCGGCGCGGCTAGCTCCGTAACGCGCGCTTCGGCGGTGGGGTTCTGCTGCAAGGTGACGGCGAGCGGGACCGCCGTCGCCGCCGCGACCAGCAAAGCCAGCGCCATACCGCGCCAGTGCTGCTCGAACGACGCGCGATGGAAGAGGAACAGGTAGCCGGCGAATGCGATGAGAATCAGCGGCACGCCGCGCGCTGCGAAATAGGTGTAGAAGCCCAGGCCCAGCGCCGCGCCCGCCGCCGCGAACCACGCCCTCGCCCCTAAATCCCCTCTCCCACAAGGGGCGAGGGGACTTTCGGAGCGCGCTCTTGCCCCCTTTCCCCCCTTGTGGGGGAAAGGGCTGGGGATAGAGGGGAAGCTTAACCGAAAAGTATTGGGGGCAGGGGGCGAGGGGGCAAGCCCCCGCTGCCAGCAATAAAACGCCAGCAGCGCGAACACCGGCAGACTGATATGCCGCTGCCCTACCCGGCTGTAGACCAGGCTCCAATAACTGAACGTCAAGCCCAGCGCCGCGATCAACCCGGTGGGCCGGTCCCACATGCGCGCCGCCAGCAGGTAGAGCAGCGCCGCGCTCAGCGCGCCCAGCAGCGCCGACAGCCCCCGGATGCCCAGGTAGGTCGTGCCGAACAGCGAGCCGAACGGCGCAGCGAGGATGTGGTAAAGGCCCTCGTGCCCGGAGGCGTGCGGGTAGTAGACGCGGATATCGCCCGCGCGTACAAGCTGGTTAATGACGAGCGCATTGCTCAGTTCGTCGTCGTTGAAACCGGGCGGGCTGGCGTCCGGCAGGACGACGCGCAGGAACAGCGCGAGGATGAATATCAAAACGGCGATTTTGGCATCGGGGGTCATAGGATTTTTCAACCGCGAATAACGCGAATAGCGCGAATAAGATAAATAAGATAAATAAGATAAATAAGACAAATAAGATTAAGGCACGTCCAGGCGCACGCGCTGCCCGGTCGCGCCGCTGACCAGAACGGGCAGCCGGTTCAGCGTATCGCGGTCATACGCGCCCACGACGATTTCGTGCGCGCCGCGCAGGTCAACGCCATGCACCTGCGCGAAGACGTCGCCCGGCTGCCAGGTCCACGCCGGCGCATCGAGCCGGTCGTCCTGGTCGATCAAGCTGCCGTCCGCGCCCAGCACGTGCACAAAGAGCTTAATCCCGTCGGTCTCCTTCTCGCCATAAGTCGCCAGCGCGCGCCAGAAAGTCACCAGCGCGTCCGGCGGGGCCGCCGCATAACCGAGCAGTTCGAGCACAGGCGCGCCGTCCGCCGGGTCGACCGGCGTCATAGTGGTGTCCAGGCCGGGCAGCGCACGCGCCAGCGCGGCGCGCGGCTGCCAAACGTAAATATCAGTTGTGCGATTAAAATCGCCGGGCGGCAGTTCGACGCGGTGGACCGGCGCGGCGGCGGCGAAGTACGGCGCTAAACGCGCATCCAGCGGCGTGATCTCCGGCAGAGCGACGCGGACGGTCGCCTCGTCCGGGAAGACGAGCGCGCCGCGCGCGTCGAACCACCGGATGCGCAGATCGGCGCGGCGCAGCACGGCGCGCACGATGCTTGGATCGTGCGGCGCTTCGGGCCGGATCGAGGACATGAGCAGCGGCGACGCATCGCGGCTCGCATCAAGATAGGCGGCGGTCTGCACCAGGTTCGTATGGTAGGCGACGCGCACGTCCGGCGCGTTCGCCCAGATGTCGAAATATTCGTGGTAGGTGGTCAGGCCGGTTAGTGCGATAAGAATCGCGGCGATGATTGCAACCGTAGGGGCGAGCCGGCGGCTCGCCCTCTGAAGGCAACCACGGAAAGCACGGAGTACACGGAGAGAAGAGAAAAAATCTCCGCGCTCTCTGTGCTCTCCGTGTGCTCCGTGGTAAAAAATCTCTTTCTCATCTTCTCGAAGCGCCGGGCGAAGCCTGTGATCGAGGCTCCCACGGCTGAAGCCGTGGGCTATGCTTCGCCCGACCGCCGCAAACGCCCACGCCGCCAGGATGTACGGCGCCGGCATCAATCCCACCGCGCGCGTCGCCGCTGCGCCCGGCCCGGTGACGAGACTCGGCGCTATGCCCACCGCCAGCCAGATCAACAAGAAAGCCGGCGCCGGGCGACCGCGCACTGCCTGCACCGCCGCCATGCCGAGGCCGGCCACGAACAACACGCCGACGAGCGGCGCGACCATCGGGCGACCGGGCAGGTTGTACATCCACAGCGGGTCGCCCGCCCAGGTGAAGACGCCCAGCGCCGCGCCTGCGTTCGTCAGCAGCGGCTCCCAGTTGCCGGCCTGTGCCTGGTCGATGGGATAGGCGAGGTCGCCGATGCGCGTCTCAGCGCCGGGGTTCGCCAGCAGCCAACCGAACAGGGGCGCGCTCACCGCCGCCGCGACGAGCAGCATCCACACGGTGGGCCGCCACGCGCGCCGCAGCAGGTCACGGCGAAAGAGCGCAAAGTAGACCAGCGCCGCCGGGAAGATCGCCCAGGTGATGCGCGCCGCCAGGTAGGTGTAGAACGTCGCGCCGAGCAGGAGGCCGGCTTTGGTGCCTCTCTCTCCTGGCGGGGGTGGAACCCCCGCGCCCCCGCCAGGGCTTGGCAGCCCTGGACCCGCATAGGGAGCCGGGAGCGCGCGCTGCTGCCAATACACCGCCGCCATCAGCAGCCCCGGCAGCATGATGCTGCGCAGCGCCTGCCGCGCCGCCATCACCGGCCAGAAGTCTACCGCGAGCAGGCCCGCTGCCAGCAGCGCCGCGCCCGCGCCGAACGCGCGCCGCGCCCACGCCCACGTCACCGGGACGAGCAGCAGGCCGCAGAACGCCGCCGTCAGCCGGGAGGCGTAGCCGCGCCGCCCGACCGCCAGCATGACGAGCGAAGTTGTGTAATCGTAGAGCGGTTCGCGCCCGTAGCCGATGGTGAAGTAGATCGGGCGGACGCCGTCCAGGACGCCGGCGGCGTCGTGGGTGTGGTTGGCTTCGTCGTGCGAGAAGCCGGGCGGCGTCGAATCGAGCGCGTGGAAGCGCAGCCATGCCGCCGCCAGTAAGATGGCGACCAACGCGGCAAGCTCGGCGCGGGCGGGCAATGGTGAACCTTGTGCTTTTACCGGTTTCATAAGCGCGCGCGAATTTACCGCACCGCGCCAAGCCGGTCAAATGCGGGATAAGGGCTGATTCATTCTGATGTTTCTCTAAGATAACCTCACCCCCTCGGTCCCCCTCGCCACGCCGTGGAGAGGGGGACCGAGGGGGTGAGATAAAACAACGTTAGAACGATTCAGCCCTTAATGCGGGGTGAAAAAGCTCAATGGAAGCGCCGACGAAAAGTACATTGACACCGTTTAACATCGCGTTTAAACTCAAAACCAGTTGCGAAGCACAGAATCTCATTTATCCATAAAGAAGGAAATAGGTCATGTCTGATCACGAATCCCTGCTCCAAAGCATTTACGAAAACGTCATTGCCGGCCAGGCCCCGAAGGTCAAAGAGGGCGTTGAAGCGGCGATCAAGGCGGGCGCGCCCGGCGGCGAGATCTTGAACAAGGCGCTGATCGCGGCCATGGCCGAAGTCGGTGAGCGCTTCGAGCGCAACGAATTCTACGTGCCGGAGATGCTCATCGCCGCGCGCGCCATGCAGGGCGGGTTGAACATCCTCAAGCCGCTGCTGGTCGAGTCGGGCATCGAGCCAATCGGCAAGGTGGCAATCGGCACGGTCAAAGGCGACCTGCACGACATCGGCAAGAACCTGGTAGCGATGATGATGGAAGGCGCCGGTTTCGAGATTACCGACCTGGGCGTAGACGTCGCGCCGGAGAAGTTCGTCGAAGCGGCGAAGGGCGGCGCCAACGTCCTGGCGATGAGCGCGCTCCTCACGACGACCATGACCAATATGAAGACCACCATCGACGCGCTGACCGAGGCTGGTGTGCGCAGCAGCGTCAAGGTGATGGTGGGCGGCGCGCCGGTGACCCAGGCCTACGCCGACCAGGTAGGCGCGGACGGCTACGCGCCCGACGCGAGCAGCGCGGTCACGGCGGCGAAGAAGCTCTTGGGCGTCTAGACGCGCAGCGGTCGGGGATATCGACAAGGGCGGCTACAGGAGCGTTGTGGTCGCTCTTTTTTGCATCTCAGCTTTGTCACAAGGAGAAAACACCATGCCTTTCTTTGATATGCCGCTCGAAGAACTCCAGACGTATAAGCCGGAGCGGGCCGAGCCGGCCGACTTCGATGCGTTCTGGCGGCAGACTCTCGATGAGGCGCGCCGGCGCCCGCTCGATGCGCGCTTCGAGCCGGTAGACTTCGGCATGAAGCTCGTCGAGACTTTCGACGTGACCTTTGCCGGCTACGGCGGCCAACCGGTTAAGGGTTGGTTTATCGTGCCGAGGGCGCGCACGGGGCCGCTGCCCTGCGTGGTCGAATACATCGGCTACGGCGGCGGGCGCAGCTACCCCATCGAGTGGCTGATCTGGCCGAACGCCGGCTTTGCACACCTGGTGATGGACACGCGCGGCCAGGGCAGCGCGTGGCGTCACGGCGATACGCCCGACCTGCCTGACGGCGCTAATCCTTCTGTGCCCGGCTTCATGACGCAGGGCGTGCTTGATCCCAAGACCTACTACTACCGGCGCGTCTTCACCGACGCGGTGCGCGCGGTCGAGGCGGCGCGCGCCAACCCGATGGTCGATGCGCAGCGCATCGCGGTCACCGGCGGCAGCCAGGGCGGTGGCATCACGCTGGCGGCCGGCGGCTTAGTATCGGACCTGGCAGCGGTGATGCCCGACGTGCCCTTCCTCTGCCACTACAAGCGCGCTACTGAGATTACCGACCGGCACCCTTACGCCGAGATCGCTACCTTCTGCAAGACCCACCGCGACAAAGTGGGCCGGGTATTCGAAACGCTTTCGTACTTCGACGGGATGAACTTCGCGGCGCGGGCGAATGCGCGGGCGCTCTTCTCGGTCGGGCTGATGGACATGACCTGCCCGCCTTCGACCGTGTTCGCGGCGTACAATCACTACGCCGGCGCGAAAGCGATCAAAGTGTACGAGTACAACGATCACGAGGGCGGCGGCGTGTTCCAGGCGTTGGACAAGATCACGCTGCTTAACGAGTTGTGGCAGTAAGGCCCGGTTCTGCGCGGGTAACTGCTCACGTTGTCCGGCGCCCACGACTTTAGTCGTGGGCTATCCGGCGCAAGGCTGTGACTTCCACGGGATAGTGTGGTGTTGGTTTCTTGCATAGATTTGTACCCCTATATAGGGTTGATCGGTGGACACGCCGCCAGTAGGGGCGGGTTTCAAACCCGCCCCTGGCACATCAACTTAAGAATTTTGACCGTTTGTGCACCTGTTCCCCCTCTCCCCAAACCCCTCTCCCACGAGGGGCGCGGGGCTTACCG
>JAFGMM010000145.1 GCA_016927535.1 Anaerolineae bacterium | reverse complement strand
TCGCCCCTTGAGGGAGAGGGGACGGGGGTGAGGGGGAGCAGGCGCTTAAGTTGATGTGCATGGGGCGGGTTTCAAACCCGCCCCTACCCCAAGCCGGCGACCACGCTATCTTGCGGAGCTACCTTGTGTTTATTCGTGGTTAAAAACTGTTTTCGCCTTCACAAATAAGGAGGCTACTCATGCGTAAAACGTCCCGTAGAATCTTGATCGTAATCGCCGTATGCCTGGTCGTGATGGCCGGCCTGCCCGCCGCCGCGCAAGACGACGGCGTCGTGATGAGCGAAGAAGCGCAGGAGTTTTACAGCGCCGCCCGGCTGTCGGGCCTGTTCTACATCGATTTCGCGCTCGACGCCATCCCAAACACGCGCGCCCGGATGAGCACGTTGGGGTCTTTCGCGCCGCCGCTGCAAGACGTTGCGATTGAGGCGGTCGATGCCGGCGGCGTGCCGGCGGAATGGTTCACCCCGCCGGACGCCGGGACCGGCGTCATCCTTTATACGCACGGCGGCGGCTACGTGGTCGGCACGGTCGCGTCGTACCGCGCCATGCTCTCGCGGCTGGCGAAGATCGGCGGGCTGCGCGTGCTCGCCATCGAATACCGGCTCGCGCCCGAATTCCCCTTCCCCGCCGCCGTCGAAGACAGCACGGCGGCCTATCGCTGGCTGCTGGCGCAGAGCGCCGCGCCGGAGCGCATCGTCCTCGCCGGCGATTCGGCGGGCGGCGGGCTGGCGGCGGCGACCCTGCTCGCGCTGCGCGAAGCCGGTGACCCGCTGCCGGCGGCGGCGGTGTTGTTCTCGCCGTTCGCCGACCTGACCGGCGCCGGCACGACGCTGACCACGCTCGCCGGTGCCGACCCGATTCTCGCCTGGGAAGACTCGCTTGAGGAAGCCGCCGCCGCTTACGCCGGCGACACCGACCCGCACGACCCGCTGATATCGCCGGTCTACGCCGACCTGCACGGCCTGCCGCCGCTGCTTATCCTGGTGGGCAGCAACGAGATTTTGCTCAGCGACTCGACGCGGCTGGCGCGGCGCGCGCGGCTGGCCGGCGTCGATGTGACGCTGGACGTGTGGGAGGGTATGGTGCATGTTTGGCCGCTGTTCGGCGTCACGCTGCCCGAAAGCTGGGCCGCGCTGGAGGCGGCGAGCGCGTTCGCACAGGCCCATCTAAAACCGTGACCGGCTTCAAGAACGCCAAAACCGCCTGGGAAAAAACCGTCCTCAAGCCGGCGCTCGACCGCTTCCCGGAGCGCCGCGCGCGTTTTACCACGCCCTCCGATATCGAGCTTGCGCGCCTCTATGCGCCGGACGACCCGGACGCCGGCTACCTGGAGGATACCGGCTTCCCCGGTGAATACCCGTTCACGCGCGGCGTGCAGCCGACGATGTATCGCGGGCGGCTGTGGACCATGCGCCAGTACGCCGGCTACGCGACTGCCGAGGCGACCAACGCACGCTACCGCTTCCTGCTGGAGCGCGGGCAGACCGGGCTGTCGGTCGCGTTCGACCTGCCGACGCAGATTGGCTACGACGCCGACGACCCGATGGCGCTGGGCGAAGTGGGCAAGGTGGGCGTGAGCGTCTCATCGGTGCAGGATATGGCGCGCCTGTTCGAGGGTATCCCGCTCGACCGGGTGAGCACCAGCATGACCATCAACGCGCCCGCCGCCGTGCTGCTGGCGATGTACATCGCGGCGGCCAAGCGGCAGGGCGTGGCGGCCGGCAAGCTGCGCGGCACGGTGCAGAACGATATCTTGAAGGAATACGTGGCGCGCGGCACCTACATCTTCCCGCCGCGCGCCTCGATGCGCCTGGTCACCGACCTGTTTGCTTACTGCAACGCGCACCTGCCGCAGTGGAACACCATCAGCATCAGCGGCTACCACATGCGCGAGGCCGGCGCGACGGCGGTGCAGGAGGTGGCGTTTACGCTGGCGAACGGCATCGCCTATGTGCAGGCGGCGCGCGCCGCCGGCCTCGAAGTCGATAGCTTCGCGCCCCGGCTGAGCTTTTTCTTCGCCGCCTACACCCACTTCTTAGAAGAAATCGCCAAGTTCCGCGCGGCGCGGCGCTTGTGGGCGCGCATCATGCGCGAGCGCTTCGGCGCGCAGCAGCCCGAATCGCTGCGGCTGAAGTTCCACACCCAGACCGGCGGCGCTACGCTCACCGCGCAGCAGCCCGATAACAACGTCGTGCGCGTGGCGATCCAGGCGTTGGCGGCGGTGCTGGGCGGCACGCAGAGCCTCCACACCAACAGCCGCGACGAAGCGCTCGGTCTGCCCACCGAGGCGAGCGTACAAATCGCGCTGCGCACCCAGCAGATCATCGCGCACGAAAGCGGCGTCGCCGACACGGTGGACCCGCTCGCCGGGAGCTACGCGGTGGAGGCGCTGACCGGCGAGATCGAGCGGCGCGCGCGCGAATACCTCGCCGAGATCGACGCGCTGGGCGGCGCGCCGGCCGCCATCGAAGCCGGCTACATGCAGCGCGAGATTCAAGAGGCGGCGTACCGGCACCAGCGCGCGGTCGAAGCCGGCGCGGTGGTCGTGGTCGGCGTGAACGAGTTCGCGGAGGGCGCGCAGCGCACGCCGGAGATTTTGCGCATCGACCCGGCGATTGAGGCGGCGCAGCGCGCCAAGCTGGCCCGGCTCCGCGCCGAACGCGACAACGACAAGGTGAATGCGCTGTTGGGCCGGCTCGAAAGCGCGGCGCGCCGCACCGACGAAGCGCTCATGCCGCTGTTCGTCGCGTGCGCAGAGCACGAGGCTACCCTGGGCGAAATCTGCGGTGTGCTGCGGGCGGTCTTCGGGGAGTACGAGCCGGGCCTGAATCTATGACCTGTAGTAAAATACCGGCAACGTATTGTGATGATGCAAGATAAAAGGGTTTTTTGCAGGTCTGTGTTGGTCAAAATGATGCTGTACTCCCCCTCTCCCCTAAATCCCCTCTCCCACAAGGGGCGAGGGGACTTTTCCCCGCCGTGT
>JAFGMM010000144.1 GCA_016927535.1 Anaerolineae bacterium | reverse complement strand
TTTGGGGAGAGGGGGAACAGGTGCACAAACGGTCAAAATTCTTAAGTTGATGTGCATGGGGCGGGTTTGAAACCCGCCCCTACCCCAGGTGTGGGGTTTCGACAAAATTGTGTTCATTACCCGACTATTTTGGCAATCTCCATTAGTCGTGGGGACCAACCCATGTAGACAGCCGCGCGAAATACAATCAGTCAAAAAGTCACTGCTATCAGATTTTTTTAACCACAAATGGCACGAATGGGCTTCTTGCTTAATTCGTGCCAATCTGTGTTTATTCGTGGTTAAATTGCCGGCCCGCTTACTCGCGCTGCTGCTCCGAGAGGCGGTAGCCGATGCCGCGCACGTTGACGATCAGATCGGGGTTCTGGCCGGCGGCTTTGAGCTTGCGGCGCAGGTTGCTGATGTGTGGTCGGATGACCTCACGCGCTTCGCGCTCCTCGACCACGTAGCCGCGTACCTCGCGCACCAGCTCGTGACAGGGCACCACCCGCCCCCGGTGCGCCGCCAGGTAGAGCAGCAGGTCAAACTCGGTGGGCGTCAGGTCAATGGGCCGCTCGCCGACGGCGATCTGGTAACGACCGGGAAAGATGGTCAGCGGGCCGAGCGTCATCGTGCCCAGGTCGGTGCCGGGTTTGGGCGGCATACGACGCCGGTGATTGACCGTGTCGTCGCTTTTGTCTTTCTCATCCAGGTCTTGCCCGGTTAGCTCCTGGACACTGGACTGGATGGTATCGAGCAGGATACGCCGGCGCTGCAAGGCGCGGGCGCGCTCCAGCCCGCGCGAAACGCTCAGCCGGATATCCTGGGAGGAACTGGGCTTGACCAAGTAATCATGTGCGCCCAGCCGCAGCGCCTCGACCGCCGTGCCCAGGCTCGCGTAGCCGGTCATCAAAATGACAATCGCGTCGGGCGATTTATCTTTGATGCTCGCCAGCAGTTCGACGCCGCTGATGCCCGGCATACGAATGTCGGTAAGCACCACGTCGAAATGCTCGTTGGTCAGCATGTCCAGCGCTTCCTCGCCGCTGGAGGCGGCGCTGACATGGTAGCCAACCCGTTGAAGTGTCTTACTCACCGAGTAACGAATCGCGCCTTCATCGTCTACAACCAAGATGTGTGCAAGTTCGTCGCCTGGCTTTTCCATTTTTTGTCTCTCAACTGCGCCTTAAAAAAGCATAAAAAAGTATGCCTTTACTATACTGCATCTTGACGCAATTGACAAGCTAAGAAAGTCGCAAAACTGTAAAGAATGGGAAACGGAGCAGAATATTGAAAATACGTAAAGAACGCCAACAATTCGCCCATCGTCGGCGGATTCTTAAGGCTAGTCTGTGCTTGTAAAGGTTGCTACGATGTAAGTATTGGCAGCATCAGACACCGCGAAAGGGTGGCTTACACGCCATCCTACCACCCATGCAATGGTGTCATTTACAGTTAACAGGGGGATTCGATTGCGCCATAATTTAGGAATCCTGGCGTTAATCATAAATTCGGATAGCTTTTGTGTATGCCCGCTCAATCCTTGCGGCGCGAAACGGTCGCCGGGACGCCGCGTGCGCAGCACGATTTCCCCTCCCGGCGCGAACGCCTCCGCCGCGAGCGCCGCCCGCCACGGGTCTTGCAAGGTCGCCGGGTCGGGCGGGCCTTGCACCACGGTGAAGGTCAAGCGCCACGCCGAACCGGGCAGCGCCGCGCCCGCCGGGAAGGGCACGTGCAGCGGCGCGTCCGTCCACAGCAGCGGCCACGGCGGCGGGTCGGGGGTGTGCGCGTCGCCGGCGATGACCAGCGCGTCATAATCCACGCGCAGCGATAAGCCGCCGGGCAGGGTCGCCTGCGCGCCGGTTTCGCCCGTCATCGCCACGCGCGCCGCGTCGTCCACATGGACGAAGCCCACGTCGCGCAGGCTCGCCCGCAGCCGGAACGCCGCCGCGCGCAGCGTCGCCCGCTGCGAACTCAGCGGCAGCGCACGCCACGCCGCCAAGTCGAAGGTGACCGCGTGCGCCGCTGCCTCCCGGAGCGCCGCCCGCCATGCCTGCGCGTGGACCTCGCGCAAGACCTCGTAATCGGCGGCGGCGACCTCGGCGGTGCGCCGGAGCAGCGCGCGCAGGTTGGGGTTCAGCGCCTCCAGATACGGGATGACCTCGGCGCGCAGCCGGTTGCGAAAGTACGTCGTATCGGCATTCGAGCGGTCGAAGCGCGGCGCGAGGCCGTGCGCGGCGCAGTACGCTTCGACCTCGGCGCGGGTGGTGGTCAGCAGCGGGCGCACCAACGCCAGATCGGGCGGGGGCGAAACCGGCGCGGCCGGCAGCAGGTGATACTCGCCCAGCGGCGCGGCGGGGCGCATACCGCGCAGCCCGGCCAGGCCGCTCCCGCGCAGGAAGTGCATCAGCACCGTCTCGCTCTGGTCGTCGGCGTTGTGTGCGACGGCGACGCGCAGCGCGCCTTGCGCCGCCGCGACCTCCGCCAGGAAGCTGTAACGCGCCAGGCGCGCCGCCTCCTCGATGCCGAGCTTGTGCGCGGCGGCAAGCGCCGCTGCATCCACCCGCCCCGCCGTGACCGGCACGCCCCACGCGCGCGCCGTCTCCACGACAAAGGCCGCATCCGCCGCCGCCGCCGCGCCGCGCAGCCCGTGGTCAAGCGTGGCGGCGTGCAGCGCGACGCCAAGCTCGGTTTGCAGCGCGCACAGTGCGTGCAGCAGGCACAGCGAATCCGGCCCGCCCGACACGCCCACGACTACGGTCGCGCCGGGCGGGAGCAGGTTATAGTTATACGCCGCGTTTAGCTGCCGGAGCTTGTCGAGCACCTCATGCATTCGTGCCGTTTTTCCCTTGCCGCTGCCCAGATGTAGGGGCGGGTTTGAAACCCGCCCATATGCATCAACTTAAGCGCTTTTTTCCCCCTCTCCCCCGACCCCTCTCCCTCAAGGGGCGA
>JAFGMM010000143.1 GCA_016927535.1 Anaerolineae bacterium | reverse complement strand
TGAGTTATTGAACCTGTCGCCAGAGGTCTATCGCACCCTGGTTTCTGAAATTCCGAAATCTATGGTTTCATTACGCGAATGATGAGTCATGACGATTACAACCATTTTCTTTGACTTACACGGCGTGCTCATCGACCCGAACCAGATGATGCAGCGCCAGCCGCACGCCCAGGCCACCCTGCTCGCCGAGCGCTACGGCGGCGACCCGGACGCCTGGCTCGACGCCTACATCGCCATCCGCGCCGACTGGGATAGCTACTGGGCCGATCTCGACCTGGACGGCGAAACGCCCATCGACGATCTGTGGGAAGGCGAACTGCGCGTCCTGCGCGCCCACTTCCGGCTCACCGGCACGCCCTACCCGCCTGCCGGCGAACTGGCCGAGCTTGCGCGCCGGCGCCGCTATCTGGTCCTGCGCCGCTTCGACGCCGGCTATCCCGAAGCGCGGCCCGTGCTCGATGCGCTGCGCGCGGCAGGCTTCACGCTGGGCATCATATCGAACGCGCCGCTGAGTCACTGCCGGGGCGCGCTGGAGGGCGCCGGGCTGCTGGCGTATTTCGATGGGCGCATCGTCGGCTCGGACCTGGTGGGGACGTTCAGCAAAGGGCGCGACACCTACTGGTACGGGTTGAAGCTGGCCGGCAGCCGGCCGGAGGAGTGCCTGGTCGCCGACGACAACGCCGACGGCGTGCAGGGCGCACGCGACGCCGGCATTCATGTCGTGCTGGTCGAGCGCCCGGATCGCGGCGACGCGCGCCCGCTGGACGCGGCGCGCTGGGCCGCGCATGCCGTCCTTCCCGACCTGACCGGCCTGCCGGGCTACATCGGCAAGTTGAATTCGTCTCAATCCGTGATGAAGCAAAGCGAGAAGCCATGATCGAAGTCGCCATACCGGGACGCGGCGCGCTGGCCCTGCACCACGCCGCTTTTGACGTAAACGGTACGCTCGCCACCGACGGCGAGTTGATCGAAGGTGTGGCCGCGCTTACGGCCGAACTGGGCCAGCGCCTCACCGTGCACCTGCTCACCGCCGACACGCACGGCAAACAAGCCGCCATTGACGCGCAGCTTGGGCTGAAGGCGCGCATCATCACGCAGGGCGCGCCGGAGAAAGCCGCCGTCGTGCGCGCGCTGGGCGGCGCGCACGTGGTCGCCATCGGCAACGGCGCCAACGACGCGCCGATGTTCGAAGCTGCGGCGCTGAGCATCGCAGTGCTGGGCGAGGAGGGGCTGGCGGTCGAAACACTACAGGCGGCTGACATCGTGGTGCGGCACATCCACGACGCTCTCCGCCTGCTGCTGTCGCCTAACCGGCTGGTTGCGAGTCTGCGGCGCTAATCTTCCGCGTTTCCTTCGCCCTCGTCCTCTTTGTCTCGAGAGAACACCGCGTCGCCGCCCTCTTCCTCGTAGGCATCGACCAGGGCAAACTTGACGACCGAGCCGCGCCGCTCCTGGTCGAGCATCAAGCCGAGGATCACCCCATTCTTCAACACGACCAGCGCGCCGGCGTCGCTCTCGTCCACCCTGTCCTCGGCCTCGTAGAACGAAACCGCGTCCTGCTCCACGGCCTCTACCGGCGTCAGCTTGAGCGAGCCAAGCTCGCGCCAGAAGAAATCCCGGCGGTCCGGCGCTTGCTCTACGGCCTTGCCCAGCGCTTCGAGCGTGGCGTCGCCGAACACGGCGTAATCGCCGTCCCGGTCGATCACCAGCAGCCACAGGCCGGAGCCATCCGCATCGCGGGCGGCGGCGGCGGCCTCTGCAACGGTGGCGGAGGCGGGCAAGACTAAAAATTCATCGGTTCTGATTTCGTCTTCGTGAATTGGCATCGTCTGGTATCTCCTTGCCTTTAGCGGCAGCCGAACAAGCTTCGAAATCATTGCACGTCTCTCGCATAATAGCACGAGATGTACAGGGAGGGTAGAATAGCGTCGGGTATTCCTTATTTTTCTATGTGTATCGGAGACGACCATGGCTAAAAGCTGGCTCGAAAAGCTGAATGTGTTGGTGAGTGCGACTATCAACGAATTCACCGAGGAGATCGGCTCGCGTTTACCTGTGCCGCCGGGCCGGGTGAGTCCGGCGCTGGGCCAGGAAATCGAAGAACTGCGCAAAAAGATCAACGAAGCGCTGGTTTATGAAGAAAGGCTGGAGAGCGAAATCGCCCGGATGTCGGACGAAATCGCGGCGCTGGACCGCACCGACGACGACGCGGTCAACGCCGGCGACGACGCGCGCGCGCGCCGCCTGGTGCAGAAGATACGGCTGATCCAGAACGATATAAGCATCCGCCAGGCCGACCTCGACCAGCACCGCCGCGCCGCCGCCGAGCTAATCGGTACTGTCAACCATTTCGAGTCGTTGGTCGGCGACCTGACCCGCGAAGCCCCCGCCCGCGCCGAAGGGAAAACACCGCCGCGCCGCGCGACCGCGCCGGCTCCGCCCCCGTCTTCGCGCCGCGAACCGGCGGCCGGCGGCCTGGCGGATGCCGAGGGGCGTCTTGGCGGCGGCCCTGCTGCGGCCAAGCCCGCCGAAGCCGAAGCGCCGAAGGGGAAGACGGTGCGCGTTCGCGTCGTGCCCGGCGACCATCCGGCGGGACCGACCGCCGAAGCTGCGCCGCCCCCTGAAGCCGAGACTGTACCCGCGCCCACGCCCGCGCCGGAGCCGGCGGCAGCGCCGAAAGAATCCAAGCGCTACCGCATCCCCGGCACCGGCGCAGTGGTGAAGCCGGACGTCCCGCCTGAACCGGCCTCAGAGGCTGCACCGCCGCCGGAGACCGAAAAACCCAAGCGCTACCGCATCCCTGACACCGGCGCAGTCCCGCCGGCGGCGCCCGCGCCGGCCGAGGCCACCGCCGAACCCCAGGAGACGAAGCCGGCGCTGCCCGAAGTCGAGCGCTTGGTGGATGCCCTGCAAAAGGCGCGCCGGAGCGTGGAAGAGGCCGAAGCCAAGTTCGCCGAAACCGATGCGATCCGGGCGCGCGTGGAACAAGAAGCCGGCGCGCCGCTGCCTGAGATCACCGGCGTATACGAACCGAGTCCCGACGAAATCGACGCCGATATCGCGGCGCGCCGGAAGCGCCTGGAGAAGAAAAAGAAAGACGAGTAGGCCTTTAATCGGGGCTGCCGGGCGGCTTGTCGGTGAGGACGATTCACAAGTGCTATAATCCGTGCGGATTTGTGTTTATATTGCACCAACTCGGCGAGGCGAGATTATGCACGCAGAAATTGTAATCATCGGCGATGAACTGCTCTCCGGCGATATAAAAATCATCGACACCAACAGCGTTTATATCAACACGGTCCTGCACGGAATCGGAATCGACGTGCTGTACAAAACCACGGTCGGCGACGACGAAGCGCGCATCACCGAGGTGCTGCGCATCGCCGCCGGGCGCGTGGAGGTGGTCATTGCAACCGGCGGGTTGGGGCCGACGGTCGATGACGTGACCCGGCAAGCAGTCGCGGCGGCGGCGGGCCGGGGGCTGGTCTTCCGGCAAGACCTGCTGGACCAGATTATGGCGCGCTTCGAGCGCTTCGGCGTAACAATGAGCGAGAACAATCGCCAGCAGGCCTACGTGCCGGAGGATGCCATTGCGATAGAGAACCCGGTCGGTACCGCGCCGGCCTTTATCGTCGAGAGCGATATCGACGGCAGACCGGTCGTGTTTATCAGCCTGCCGGGGGTGCCCTTCGAGATGAAGTACCTGATGGAGCATAACATCGTCCCCTACCTGGCGGACCGGTTCGGCCTGACGACCGTGTTGCAGACGCGCGTCCTGCGCCTGACCGGTCTGGGCGAGAGCCAGCTTGACACGCGCATCGGCGACCTGATGAAACTCGGCAACCCGATAGTAGGCCTGGCGGCGCACAGTGGTCAGGTCGATATCCGCATCTACGGGCGCGGCGCCGACGCCGAGGAGGCCCAGACCCATATCGCCGAGGTCGAAGCCACAATCCGCGAGCGGGTGGGCGAGTATATTTTCGGCGTCGATGACGAATCGCTGGTCGGGGTGCTGCTGGCCCGGCTCAAGGCGCACGGCCTGACCCTGGCGACGGTGGAGGCGGGCACCGGGCAGGTGCTCGCCGGCGTGCTGGACATCGCCGAGGCGGGCGATATCGTGCTCGCATCGGACAGCCATATTGATGTGCCGGTGCTCTACAAACAGATCGACGAAGCGCCTGCCGACCTGGAAGAACTGGCGGGTGTAGCAGCCTCGGCGGTGCGGCGCGCTTGCGGCGCATCCATCGGCCTGGCGGTGCTCACCCAACCCGACGACGCCGAAGACGCGCTGCCGGGCGGCGGCGCAGTCATCGCCGTGGTAAGCGAGCACGGCGCGCGCGTGCGGCGCTACGGGTACGGCGGCCACCGGGCAAACGCGCCGGAGTGGGTCGCCAACCACGGCCTGGGGATGGCGTGGCGCTTCGTGGTGGACGGTCTGGGCAACCAGGCATGACCGAACAGGCCACGACTCCCCGCGCGCGCCGGGCGTGGATCGTACCGGCGGTCGTCATCGCGGCGGCAGCGGCGCTTGTCCTGTTCGGCCCGGAGGAACGCGCGCTCGGTGCAGGGATCAAAATTGTCTATGTGCACGTGGCGCTCACCTGGGCGGGGATGGTCGGCCTGGGCGCGGCGGGGCTGCTGGGGGCGTGGGTATTTTTCTCGAACTCCCGGTGGGAGCCGTGGTTGCTGACCGTGGGCCGTGTGGCGACAGCCGCGTATGCAGCGGGATTCGTCGTCAGCCTGGGAGCCGAACAGGTCAACTGGGGCGGCATCTACTGGAACGAGCCGCGCACCATCGGCGCGATGCAGGTGACGGCGGTCGCGCTGATCGTGCAGGTGGTCAGTGCCTGGCTGCCGGCGGCGGCTTGGCGCGGGCGGGCGCGGGGTCTGCTGAGCGCGGCGCTCTTCGGGTTCGTGCTGTGGCAAGGACGGGCCGGCTCGCTGCTGCACCCCGACAGCGCCGCGAGCGCTTCCGATTCGTCTGCGATCCAACTGACTTTCCTGGCGATGTTCGCGCTGTGCTGCCTGGGGATGGTGTGGCTTGTGTGGTACATCCGGCGCGGCGGGGAGAATGCGGGCTAAGGACGGCCCGCGCGGGCGTGCAGCGCCTAATAGCTGATATCCTTCACGCGCGCATAGAATCCCTCCGGGCGCGGGATGGCGTGGATGGGCGATTGGCGCGACGACACCGCTTCGACCTTCTGCGCGCCGGCGAGCCGGTGCGCATGGGCCGGCGCGATGCGCACTTGGTGCATCAACTGCTCGCCGCGCGCCACCCCGCCGGGGTCATAGAAGCGCGACGCCCATACGCCCTCGTCCCACAGGATTTGCTGAATCTGGCGCGCCAACCGCTCCGAGACCATGCCCGTGACGATAAATCCTTTGCTCCGCCCCTTGCTGATTTGTGCACCGTCGCCATCCACGAAGCCACACACCAGCGGCAGCAGACCAGAACGATTATAAATATGGGGTGCGAGCGCTTTGCTATGAGCATATTCGCCAAAAGCCGAGCGGAAATAGCACGCTGCCGTCTCAGAGTATACTGCCAACTGGTAGCCCGTGCTCTTTCGATTGTACTTAATATTAATACTACTGTCGGCATCAGGGAACCAGTCTCGCAAAACTGCTTGCACGCGCAGCAGCCACTCGCGCCGGTTGTTGATGAGCTGTAATCCTCGATCCCTGCCATAAGCAGGGCGCAGCCGGTCAACATTTTTGAGGTAACATCCATCCGCCAGCCACAGTCCTGCCGCATAAAGCTGCTCAAAAGAAAGGCCAACCGGCGGCAAGTCGCACCGCCGGGGCAGGAGCAGCCAATCGCCCGGCCTCAAATCCAGTATGGGGATTCGGCGCGCCGGCAAATCCAGGTCGAGCACAGAACGCCCGGTCGTCCGGCTAGACCAGCGATTACAAGCGTCGATGTAGTCGCTGCGCAAGATCGCTGCCGCCATGACACCCACATCGAACGTGATCACATCCGGCACACCCACGACGGCTACCCGTACCTGGCGGACAAGCTGCCCGGACACGCTATCGCTCCTTGTTCCCAACCTGCCGTCTAGTATTATAGCGCGCAGCCGGTCCGCGATGCATTGTGCCTGGTCTTGAAGAAAAACCCCGGCGAAAAGGTTGACAATCCAAACTGGTGGGGTACAATATTGTGCCAGAGCCGAAGTGGCGGAATTGGCAGACGCGCACGGTTCAGGACCGTGTCGCCTAGCGGCGGTGTGGGTTCGAGTCCCACCTTCGGCACAGAAAAAAAGCAGGTCTTTGTCCAGACCTGCTTTTTGTTTCGCCCCGGCAAGGCCGGTCACGCCGGCGGCAGGAAGCGCGCTTTCTCCGCCTCGGTGCTGAAGACCTCGTACACAAGCTGCATGATGGGCACATGCATCCCATCGACCTCGAGATAGCCGTGATAACGGTCGAACTCGGCGTAATGTTTACCGGCGGTGGGGTTGAAGGTATCGACCACATCCTGGCCCACCGTGTGGATGTGCGCCGGCGAAGCGATGACGACAAACACGTCAGGATCAATGACGCCGATGAAGTCGTCCGGGCTGCCCGCAAAATCGACCGCATTCATCATCAGCCGCGTCAGGTATACGCGGATATCGGCGAAGGCGAGCGGGCCGTACACGTCGCGGAAGGCCCAGGCGTGCTGCAAGGCCAGGCGCATGACGGCGCGCTCCGCGTCGGGGATGGCCGCCGTAATGCGGTCACGGACCATCGTGCCGGTGGGCAGGCCGGTGAGCGGGTCGGTGGTGTTCTCGCGCGTTACATGATCAACCGTGTTGCGGATGCGCAGGTACAACTCGTGCAAGTCGAAGGGTTTGGTGATGTAATCGTCGGCGCCCAGGCTGAGGCCGGCCAGCTTATCGCTGCGGCGGGCGCGGTTCGTGAGAAAGATCACCGGGATGTGCGCCGTGCGCGGCTGGCGGCGCAGCCGGCTGCACACCTCGAACCCATCGATATCGGGCAGGGTGACGTCAAGCAGGATGACATGCGGCAAGAACGAGAGCGCATACTGGATGGCCTCCTCGCCGGACCGCAACCCCTCCACGACGAACCCGCGCTCGCCCAGATACGAACGGAGCAGGTCGATCAAGTCTTCATCATTTCCAACAATCAGGGCACGTGGGAGCCGGTTCATACATTCCTCGCAAGACGTAAGATGCCATGCACAAAGCCGCAGTCAGGACACAATCTCAGAATCGGAATCCCCTGCACCATACTCGCCCCCAGTTTAGGTTCGTAAGGCAGTTCGGTGTCGATGGGCCGCTTGATCGCATTTTGGACCGCATCGGCGGTCAGGTTGATATCGCGCCGCACATGGTTGAGCACAACCCGCGCACGGTCGAGCTTCAATTCCATCTCGGCCATCATCATAAACGAGCCGTTGACGGTATGGATCGACGGCACGTCGTCGCTCATCGGCAGCACGACGCTGCGCGAGGCGCGCAAGGCTACTATCGTGGGCGCGCCCAGCGCCGGCGCATCGACGACCACGCAGTCGAAATCTTGGACCAGGGTCGCCAGGACGGTCGAGGCGACATCCTCCGAAAGGATTTGCGACGTGGGGATGATCGGCGCCGGCAGGATCATCAGCCCGGTGCTTTCGTGCCGGATCAGCGCGCGCTGAATCTGGATTTTGGGCGGGCCGGTGTTCACGTCTAAAAAGCTGCCCCAGCCGTGCCGCCAAGAAAGGTGGAGCAGAAGCGCCGCGTGCCCGGCATAAGGCGACAGATCCAACAGACACACCCGCTCGCCCTGGTCGATCAAGGCCAGGGCGAGATTGACGGCGATGGTGGTAGCGCCCACGCCGCCGCGCAGCCCCAGCGTCGTAATGACCGGCAGCGCCTTGCCGGGCGTCCCCTCGCGGATGCCCAAGATCTCGTTGATCTTCGCCAGCAGTTCATGTGAGGAGAGCGGCTTTGCCAGGAAACCATCCGCCCCGGCGTCGAGCGCCATTTGCTGGTCCATCGGTTGGGAGCGCGCCGTCAGGACCAGGATAGGAATGTGGGCTGTCTCCGGGTTGGCGCGCAGTTGGCGCGTGATATCGTAGCCGCTGGCGTCGGGCATCATCACGTCCAGGATAATCAGATCGGGGCGCCCGGCGACCGCCAGGTCTAAGCCGGTCGTCGCATCCTTGGACAAAATCGCTTGGTGCCCTTCGCGCTCGACCATGAACCCGACCATGCGCTGCAAATGCGGGTCATCGTCGATGACTAATATCCGTGCCATCGTCTCCTTCTTGTTCCAGCGCCACCCTCAATCACTATACCCTACATTCCCGCGCCACATAAAATGCTGATATACCGGCGGTTGACCAATATTATACCGCCCTTAAACTGCATGCCGGGCGCCGACGAGATCGCAGCGGTGGCATGCGCGAGCGGAATAAAGCGTTCGGGCGCCAGCACGAGCAGCCGATCCAGGTTGTTGGCGGCTTCTACCGATAGCTGCCCGCGCACCTCGAAGCCGGCGAGGGTGAGAAAGACCGGCAGCGTCTCGCCCTGGGCGGGGTTGCCGTAGGTCTGGCGCCGGGGCAGGCCATCTTCGACCCGGCGCAGCACCGCCATCAGCAGGTTATCCTTGCGCAGTTGGGCAAATGCATAGTGCCCGGTGATGTCCGCCGGATGTTCGATAGAAGAAATATAGACGTTCTCGGCTTCGACGTAGGACTTGAGCGAGTCGTTAAGAATATCGGCCAGCGGATTGACCGCCGTCCTGACCTCGCCGGAGACGCGGTAGCCCTGCGTCAGAAAGTCGGCGGCGACATAACCCTTGCGGTAAGCTGCTCTATCGGTCATTGCTCCCCCTGCACCCGATCAACCAGGCAAAAGCGTCTCAAGTATACACCGGCAGCGTGATGATAAACGCCGTATGCACACCATCCGCCGCCGGTTCGGCATGGATATCGCCGTGCATGACGCGAAGCGCCGACCGGCAGAACGGCAGCCCCCACGCCACGCTGGTACGCGACCCCCGCTGGCGGACGCGCCACTGGGCGAACAGGTCGAAAATCTCGTCCAGGCTGTCCGGCATAACCGCGCGCCCGGTGTCGGTCCAGGTGATCGTAAGACGCCCGGCTTCCCCGGCGCACGCCCGGATCGTCAACCGGTCATCCTGTGCGCAAAATTTGATGCTGTTGTCTAGCAGGGTGCGCACGGCCTGGCGTAAGAGTTCCACGTCCGCCGCCGCTTCAGGCAGACCCGCCGGGATCTCATCGACCACGCACAGCCCCTTGCTCGCCAGCGCGTCGTACATTTCTGCCAGCACTTCACGCACCACCGCCGCCACATCTACAGCCTCGATATTAACGGATAGTAAGTCGCTCTCCAACCGGACCATATTTAGAAGTTCGTCCAGCGCGCGCAGTTGACGCCGGGCAGACATCAATGCATACTTTAAACGCTTTTCCATTTCCAGCCTATCTCGTTCGTCCACCGCTTCGATCAACAAACTCAACCCATTCACTACACTCACGGTCGGGCTTCGCAGGTCATGTGCCAGCATATCCATCAACCCTTCGGCTTCGTCGCGCGGCATCGTCTTCAGCGACAGCAGCGCGCCGTCTGCCTCCGACCGGTCGCGCTGTGCCAGCCGGTGCAGATGATACTGCAAATCGGCCCAGTCGAGCGGGCGCGGCAGACACACATCGGCGCCGGCGGCGCGTGCATCGGCCCGCCGCGCCGCGCTGCCGGCCTCGACGACGGCGATGATCGGCACCTGCGCCGTCAGGGGATGACGGCGCAGGTCGCGGCACATCGCCAGCCCGTCGATACCGGTCATGAGCAAATCGACTACAATCGCCTGGAGGGAGTGCGCGCGCGCCTGCCCGACCACATCCTCGAAACTACAAGCAATACAAACCTCGTAACCAACTTCCTCTAAGGCATCCTGTACGACCGCTTCGGCCCAATCTTCTACGACCAAAATAATCACAATTTCATCTCCGTCACCTGGTAAATCTCCACCGGCTCCTCGCGCCCTTTGACGCGGCGCGAGCCAAGCGCGCAGGCGTCCACCTGCTCCTGGACCTGCTCATAGGTCGCCCGGCTGATAAGGACCTGGCTGCCGTGGCAGAGACCCTGCAAGCGCGACGCCGTATTCACCGTATCGCCGACCGCCGTAAAGTCCATCAGGTCCGCCGTCCCGACGTTGCCCACGATGGCCTTGCCGGTATGAATGCCGAAGTTGATCCCCAACCGGCAGCGCGCCTCGAATCCCTTGTGGAATTCGTCCAGCCCTTCACGAATCCGGAGCGCCGCCCGGACCGCGCGCAGCGCATGGTCGGCCTGGGGCAGCGGCGTATTGAACAGCGCCATCACGCCGTCGCCCAGATACTTGTCGATGGTGCCGCCGCCGTCTTTCAGCACCGCGACGATGCGCTCCAGGTAGCGGTTCAACACGTCGATCACCTCGATCGGTTCCAGGCGCTCCGAGAGCGTGGTAAACCCCTCCAGGTCGGCGAACATCACGGTAATCTCTTGCAGCCGCCCGCCCAGCGTCACCTGGTCCGGGTCGGCGAGCAATTGCTCGACCACGGTCGGCGCAACGAAGCGCTCGAAAGTAGCGCGAATGCGCTCGCGCGATTCGCGCAGTTCGTCGGATTCGCGCTTGGCGCGCAGCCGGGTGCTGACGCGCGCGATCAACTCGCGCGGGCTGTACGGCTTCACCAAGTAATCGTCGGCGCCCAGGCCCAGGCCTTTCACCCGGTCCTCGATGCCGGCGAGCGCCGTCAGCATCAACACCGGGATAGAGGCCAGTTCCGGGTCGGCCTTAAGGCGCTCCAGCACGTCGAAGCCGGTCATACCCGGCATATTCACATCGAGTAAGATCAAGTCAGGGCGCTCGGTCTGCGCCGCATCCAACGCACTCGATCCGTCGCCCACCGCGACGACCTCGAAGCTCATGCTCTCTAAGATGTCCGTTAGCAACAACCGGCTGTCGAGGCTGTCCTCAGCTATTAATACCTTCATTTTTATGTTCTAGGCTAAATACTGCGTCAACTTACCGGCGAGCTGGCGCAAATCGATCGGTTTGGAAACATAATCATCACACCCGGCCTCCAGCGCCCGCTCGCGGTCGCCGACCATCGCGTGCGCGGTCAGCGCAATCACCGGGATATCGACCAGTTCAGGATTCGCTTTGATCTCGCGCGTGGCCGTCCAGCCGTCCTTATGGGGCAGCGACAGGTCCATCAGGATCAAATCCGGTTTCTCGGATACGGCTTTCTCTACGCCCTCCACACCGTCAACCGCTTCGATGACTTCGTAGCCGAGCGATTGAAGGACATCGGCAATCAGTGTCCGGTTGTCGGGGTTATCCTCGACGACCAAGATGCGATAAGACATGGGCAGTTCGCCTCCTTAAAAAAATTGTCAGACCCATAAGGGCCGGCATTATCCACTAACCTCCGCCATCGCTCGGTCAATCGTTTCGAGCAATTCCTGCTGAGCCAGCCCGCGCTTGCGCAGCACCCACACCCGCCCGCCCGGCACGGTTTGCAGCGACGCGGCGTCGTCGGCGATGACCACGGTGGGTATGCCGGCGCTGGGCGGGTGGCTCTGAATAAAGTCAAGCAGCCGGTGCATGTCGTCGTCCGGGCCGTCGATGCACAGCAGCACCAGGCTGGCGCGCCGGTTTTGGAGCCACTCAATCGCAGCGTCGGCGCTCTCTAAGGGGATAGCGTGGTATCCGGTCGTGCGCAGCACGGCAGTAAAGGCATTTCGCACCGCCCGGTCGTCATCGACGACCAGCACAGGCGGCGTGACGCCCACTGACACCGCTTGGGCGACGGCACTGAGCAGAAGCTCGCGGTCGATGGGCTTGGAGAGGTGCGTAACCGCGCCCTGCTTCCGGGCGCGGCGCTGCTGATCCATGATCGAAATGGTGACCACGGTAACGCCGGTGGTTTGCGGCTCGGCGTGGAGGCGTTCGAGCACCCCCCAGCCGTCGATGTCGGGCATGAGAATATCTAAAACAACCGCGTCCGGGTATAACTGCTGAACCAGCTTGAGCGCCCGTGTGCCGTTCTCGGCATACGCAACCCGGTAACCGGCCTGCACCAGGTAGTGCCCGATGATGTCGCGCGCGTCTTCTTCGTCGTCCACGACCAAAATAAGCGGCTGGCTGCTTGGGCCTAACCGGGTCGTTTCGGGGCTGCCCACGCTCGCCGCGCCGTCGTAAGGGATCGCCAGGCTGAAGGTAGAGCCTTCGCCCGGCACGCTTTTCAGCCAGATGGCGCCGCCGTGCAGGTGGACGAGGCGCTGCGTCACCGTGAGGCCCAGGCCGCTGCCGCCGTGCGCGCGCGTCGCCGAGGTATCGGCCTGGACGAACTCGCCGAAGATTTCCTCGTGCAGTTCGGGCGGGATGCCGATGCCGGTGTCGATGACGCTGATGACCAGCCAGCTCCCCGGCCCCAGCCGGGGCGAAGGCGAGCCGCCGTCTTCATCGACGCGCAGGTAGCCGGCCTTTACCCGGATATCGCCTACGTCGGTGAACTTGATCGCGTTGTCGAGCAGGCTGACGACCATCTGGCGCAAACGCAATTCGTCGGCAGAGATGGGCGGTAGATCGCCCGCCATCTCGAACGATATCGCCAGACCTTTGGCGTGGGCGCGCGGCTCGCAGGTGGCGACGGCCAGTTGCAGCGCGTTGGCGATATCGACGTTGGTAAAGTTCAGTTCCAGGTGACCCGAGTCGATCTCGGCGATATCCAGAATATCGTTAATCAACCCCAGCAGATGGCGACCGTTGCGCAGCACCCGGTCGAGCCGGTCGCGCTGCTGGTCGGTCAGCTTGCCGTACATACCGTCGAGCACCAATTCGGTGTACCCGACGATAGAATTCAGCGGGGTGCGCAGTTCGTGGCTCATGCGCGCCAAGAACTCGCTCTTGGTGCGCCCCAGCGTATCTAACTGCTTGTTGAGGGTCAGCAGCCGGTCGTTGAGCGCGTTCATGCGCGCCTGGAGGTCGCGCGTCTCGCCGCTGAGCACGGTGCTGGTAGCGTGCTCCTCCTCCAGGTCGGCGGCAAGCTCGCCGAGCCGGGCGCGCGCTTTGGTCAGCAGCGTGTTGAGCTGGATCACGTTATCCTGCTCCTGGGCGACCATCATCTCTAACTCGTCAACGGTTCGGTCGCGCGCCAGCACGGTCAGGCCGAAGTAGACCGCCAGGCCCACCAGGCCAGCCGTGACCAGGCTCAAGAGCAGCCCGACGTGCGGCGCGAATGCCCAGAGCGCCGCCAGGGTCGCCGCCGCCAGCGGCCCAACCGCCAGGATGCGCCGCCGGCTGAGACGGTCCAGCGCGCGCGCTATGCTTGAGTTCGAATCGGGCGCATCCACGCGAATGTTCTCCTTAACCCCACAACCCGACCAGGCCCCTACGCCCCCGACACGGCCCTTAAGCCATTAACTTGATGACCTGCTGTAGCAAGTCGTGCCGGACGCGCTGGTGCTGCCTGATTACGTCGGCAATCGAGACGTTAAAAGCGTCCTCTTCCTCGGTCGTCAGTTGCGCCGATATCACCACGACCGGCACATCAAGCAGGCGCTTCTCCTGGCGCAGGTGCGCCAGCACCTCGAAGCCGGACATCTCGTCCATCAACAAGTCGATGACGATCATGCTCATCTTGAAAACGGCCAGCCAGTTGATCGCCTCGCGCGCGCTGGAGGCCGCCATCACCTGGTAGCCTTCGGCGCTGAGATAAGTCTCGACGATATCGCGCTCGTCCGGGTTATCCTCCACCAGCATCACCGGCAGCCCCGAAGGTTTGACGGACAGGCAGGTGAAGGAATCGCGCAGCAGTTCTTGCTGGACCGGCTTGGTGATATAGGTCGTCGGCCCCAGCGCAAAGCCCACCGGCTCCCCGTCGATGATCGACCCGACGATCAGCGGAATATCGGCGGTGTCCGGGTCGGCCTTGAGGTCGCTGATAAGCTGCCAGCCCTTCATGCCGGACATGGTGATATCGACCATGATGGCGTCGGGCGCGTGCTCGCGCGCCAACTCGAAACAGGTTTTGTTGTCGTGCGCGTTGATGGTGTTATAGCCCTCGGTGGCGAGGTATGCCGCCAACGTCTCGGCAATTTTAGGATCGTCATGGAGCACCAGCACGGTCTGGCGGTCCGCCTCGGCGACAACCGGCGGCGCCGGCTCGAAAGCGGCGGCGTCGGCGGTCTCGGCGGGCAGCGCCACGAAGAAGGTCGAACCCTGCCCCAGCGCGCTCTTGACCCAGATGCGCCCCCTGTGCATCTCGACGAGCTTCTTGGTAATCGCCAGGCCCAGGCCGGTACCCTCGAACTCACGCGAGGCCGAACTGTCGATCTGTCTGAACTCCTCGAAGATTTCGGCCTGGTTTTCGGGCGCGATGCCGATGCCGGTGTCGGTGACGCTGACGACCACCCACACCCCGTCGCTCAGCCAGCCCAGGATCGGCAAGGGCATCGCCGCACTCTGGCCGTTCTTTACGACGAGGGTCCGCACGCGCAGCCTGACGCCGCCCTGCTGGGTAAACTTGACCGCATTGGAAAGCAGGTTAATCAACACCTGGCGCACTCGCACGCCGTCGGCCACGATCTGGGGCAGCGGCGAAGCGACTTCGACTTCCAAGGTCAACTGCTTGGCGCTGGCTTGCGGCTCGATGACCGGCAGCACCTCATCGACGACGGGTTGGATATCGACCAGCGCCGTGCTCATCTCAAGCCGGCCGGCCTCGATTTTAGACAGGTCCAGGATGTCGTTGATGATGACGAGCAGGTTTCGACCGTTGCGGTGCACTTTTTCCAGCCGGTCGCGCTGCTTATCGGAGAGCGGGCCGTACAAATCTTGGAGCAGCAGCTCGCTGTACCCGACGATCGAGTTAAGCGGCGTGCGCAGTTCGTGGCTCATATTCGCCAGGAATTCGCTCTTGTAGCGGCTGGCGTCGCGCAGCTCCTCGTTGAGCGCCTTCACCTTGTCGCGCTCGCCGCTCAATTCGATGATGGCCTGGCGCAAGTCCTGGTTGGCGATCCGGAGCTGCCGGTTGGCGTCGGCGAGCGGGCTGAACAATTGCAGCCGCAGCATCGCGCGCCCGATCATGGCGGCGGCGGCGGCGACCAGAACCGTATCGATGGAGAGCGCCGCCAGCGCATCGAAGCCATTGACGGCATAGCCCACCAGCAACAAGATCGTGGGCAGCCGCAGCGCTTTCGCGCGCTCGGTCGCGTCGCGCCATTGATACAACAGCGCCGCCGCCGTGTAAGCGCTCACCACGGCCAGGGCGAGCCAGCCGGCCGGCTGGACATCATAGCCGCGCACGCCGGCGCTGCCGGCGGCGTCTACAAAAACGCCGCCGGCCCAGATCAACACCAACCAGACCGCATACACCCCGGCGGCAGCCCACGCCAGCGCACGCGCGAGCTGGGTGTCGATCTGGCAAAAACCGAGCGTGAACCCGTACATCGCCAGGCCGGCGGCGCCCAGGCCGCTGCCGAGAATGCCGAGCGAAAGATGGGCCGGCAGCGCCAGCTCCGCCGGCAGAGCGCGCAGCAGCCCGCCGAACGCCCAGACGCTCAACGCAGCCAACACGAGAATGAAATAGATGTTCGACCGCTCGCGGCGCGGTTGCAGCAAGATAACCAGAATCAACCCTGTACAGATTGAGAGGGTGAGAATCCCGGCAATCACCGCGAAGGGGGTCAGTACGGCGTCAAACATCACACCCCTCCCTGCTATGCTCCAAAGCGACCGGAAACGCGACGGTAAAGGTTGCGCCCTTGCCCGGCTCACTTTCGACCCAAATGTGGCCCTGGTGCATCTCGACCAGGCGTTTGGTGAGCGCCAAGCCCAGACCGGTACCGCCAAACTCGCGGGTGGGCGAGTTGTCGGCCTGCCGGAATTCCTCGAAGATCACGGACTGCTTCTCTTTGGCGATGCCGACCCCGGTATCCTGAATCGCTATCGTAATCCACTCGCCCGGCGGCGGCAGGCCGGGGTCTAAATCCCGGATGGCGCGCCCAAACGCCGGCCGCCGGCTGGCATGGGCAGCGACGATATGAATGCTGCCCCTAGGGGTAAACTTCACCGCGTTCGCCAGCAGGTTCACCAAGACTTGGCGCGCGCGGAAGGGGTCTCCCCACAGCGGGGGCAGACCGTTCGGCGCCGTGACCTGGAGCGTCAGCCCCTTCTGGTCGGCCAGCGTCGTAACTTGAAAGATCGCGTCGCCGATGAGCACACCCACGTCCAATGCCCTGGGCTTGAGGTGCAGCCGGCCGGTGTTGATCTCGGACAGGTTGAGCACGTCGGTAATCAGGCGAAGCAAACGGTTGCCGTTTTCTACCACCTTCAGCAGCCGCTCGTGCTGCGCAGGAAGCAGCGGCCCGTAGACCTCTTGCAATAATAACTCGCTGTAGCCGAGAATCGAGTTCAGCGGGGTGCGCAGTTCATGGCTCATATTCGCCATAAACTCGCTTTTATACTGGTTGGCAAGCGCCAACTCACGGTTAAGAACCTCTTTTTGCATACTCTCAGCTTCCAGTTGTTCGTTGGCGGCGCGCAGCCTCATGTTAGCTTCGGTGAGCGGCATAAACAAATTGTGGTGCAGCACCACCCATCCCATCAAGAGCGCCGCCGTCACCGTGGCGAAGTTGTCCAGATTATACGGAGCCAGCGCCGGGAAAGCATTCACCACCTGGCCGGCAAACATCAGCAAAGCGGCGTACTCCAGCAGGCGGAAGCGCCGGGTGGGAGCGGTGCGCAGCGCATAATACGACACCAGGAAAAGCCCCAACATGTAGCACAGGGCCAGCAGGCCAAGCGGCTTGAACTCGTAATCCAGGATGCCAGGCGCCGACTCGGCAAAGCGGCTGAACAATTGATCGGTCCACAATAATATCAGCGTGACGACGATTGCTACCACATTAAAGCCCAACGCCCATTGGACCAGGCGAAAGCGCAGTTGGCAAAAATCGACCGTGAACGCAAAAAAAGAAAACGCCGTAAGCCCGATGGCCGATATCATGGTCTTGGCCTGTATCCCGACGGCAATGTCAAACAGCGCCTCGTTGCTCATCACTACCGTCGCCAGGTTCCACCCGATCAGCGAGACCAGGAATGCGCCGAACGAAAGACTGGCCCGGTTGCGCGTCGGCTGCCAGATGAGCAAAAGCAGCAGCCCGCCCGCGACCGCCAGGGCAAGCAAATTAGAAATCGTCGCAATCAGCAGCGGTAACGAGATCGCCATATCGCGCCGGCCTACACTTTTTACTCCCGCGCGGGCGCTTTAGGTCACCACCGGCAGCTCAAACATAAACGCGCTGCCCTTGCCCGGTGCACCCTCGCTCGACACCCAAATCTGTCCCCCCATCATCTCGATCAGCTTCTTGGTAATCGCCAGCCCCAACCCGGTGCCGCCATATTCGCGGGTGCTGGAGCTATCGACCTGGCGGAACTCATCGAAGATCATCGCCTGGTGCTGCCGCGCGATTCCGATCCCGCTGTCCTCCACCGTGCAGCGCACCCAGGTTCGCCCGTCGTGCTGGTGAACGCGGGCACGGACCTCCACATAGCCCTCGTGCGTAAACTTAACCGCGTTAGATATCAGATTATCCAATACCTGGCGCAGGCGCACCACGTCGCCACGCACCGGCGGCAGCGCATCCAGGTTCACGCGCAGCGCCAGCCCCTTGGCCCCGACCCCGGCCTTATGGCGTTCGACCGCCTCTTTGATCTCCCGGTAGATGGGCACCGCTTCGTAGCTCAGGTGCAGATGCCCGGCCCCGATGCGCGAGATGTCGAGCAGGTCTTCGATCAGCGCCAGCAAGCCCCTGGCATTGCGCAGGATGGTATCCAGCCGGTCGGCCTGCTTCTCGGCCACCGGGCCGTACAGACCGTTGGACATCGCCTCGCTGAAGCCGATAATCGCGTTCATGGGGGTGCGCAGTTCGTGGCTGACGTTGGCGAGGAACTCGCTCTTGAGCCGGTTGGCCTGAGAAAGCTCCTGCGCGTGCACCTCCAGCGCCTCGAACAGGCGGGCGTTTTCGAGGGCGATGGCGACCCGATTGGCAAAAAGCCGGGCAATTTCTACCTCATCCTCAGAGAAAACGCGCGGCTCGCCGCGTGCATAGAAATCTAAGCTGCCGGTGTACTGCGCGCCCTTGCACAGGGGCGCCGCCAGCATCGACGACAGGCCCTCGCGCTCGATAAGGTCAAGCTGCTCGTCGTCATGGGCATAGACGCGCCGGTCGGGATAATAGGTCACCTGGCCGGCCCGGCGCTCGGCCCAGTCCGGCAGATCGGTCACCGATACCTGCCGCTGGCGCAGGTACTCGGTCGAAAGGCCGTAAGCCGCGCTGCCGTAGAGCGTCTGCGAGTCCGGGTCGAAGCTCATGAGGCTGGCCGCCGGCAGGTCAAAGAGTCCCGCCGCCTCCTTCGTGATGACGTTCATCAGCGCGTAAAGCTGCAACTGGCGGCTCACAGCCTGGGCGGCGGCCTGGTAGCGCTCACCCAACTGGCGGCGGCGCTGCCCGCGCGCGTAGTGCGCGGCGTTGTTCATGACGCTGGCGACCTGGCCGGCGAGCGTCTCGATCATCTCGCCGTCGGCGGCATCGAACGCGCCGGGGCGCGCGCTGAGGATGTCCAGCACGCCCAACACCTGCTCGCCCAACACCAGCGGCGCCGCAAGCCGGGACCGGTACGCCGCTATCGCCTCCGGCACGGCGTCGTCGGGGGCGTGCGCGAGATCGGGCACAAGCTGGCACTGCCGGGAGTGCAGCGCGCGCCCTACCGCGCCCCGGTCGGCTGCCAACACAGCCCCCTCCGCGAGCCGGTGCGCCGGGTCGGCGGCGGCTGAAGCCCGCACCACCAACTTATGCTCCGGTTCCAGGGTCAACAGGTGCACTGCGCCGTAGCCCAGTTTGTCGTGGATCGCCTCCACCAGCTCGACCATCAACTCGCCCAGGTCGAGCCGCACGGTGATCTGCCGCCCGATTTCATTAATCAGAGCCATCACATGGGCGCGGCGGTGCGCGGCAGCGAACGACCGGGCGTTCTGAATCGAAAGCGCCACCTGGTCGGCAATGGTACACAGGATGGTCACATGCGCGTCCTCGAAGTCGCCGACGAACGGGTTCGCCACCGCCAACACACCCAACGCTTCATCATGTGCTACCAGCGGCGCGGCGATAATCTTCTGGATGCCCGGCATGGTATTGACGAGGTACTTGGCAGCGTTGTTGGTGACGAACGCCTGACGGGTATTGAACACCTGCACCACCAGGTTATCTTCGTCCGGCGGCCAGCCGCGCACCACCCCCGGACGCTCCGGCTCGCGCGCCGAGGCCGGGTGGAGCCGCAGTGTTTCACCGGCCCCCTCCGGGAAGAAAAACATCGCATCCCGCACCTGCATCAGGTCGATGATCTCGCGGGTCACCAGCGCGAATAACTCATCAAGATCCAGCGTCGAGGCCGCGAGCGCCGCCACCCGCCGGAACGCCTCGCCCTGGCGCAGCTGCTCGTGCACACGCCGGAGCAGCAGATCGTTTCCGATGGCGGCGGCAGCCTGCCCGGCCAGCGCGCCGAGCGCTTCCAGGTGCTCGCGGGTGAAAGCCCCCACAGTGTTGCTCTCCAAGTTGAACACGCCCAGCAAATGATCCTCGAAGATCAGCGGCACTGCCAACTCGGCGCGGGTGTGGATGTTAAAAGTGATATAGTCGGGGTCGGTCCGTACATCGGGCACCAACGCCGGCCGGCGGGTGCGCGCCACCCGCCCGACAATCCCCGCATCGATGGAAACCCGGCTCGACCGGTGCGTCTCGAAGTCGCCGCCGGTTATGTAGAAGGTCGGCGTCAGCATACGACTCGCACGGTCGTACAGGGCAATACCGCCCGAGTCGAACGGTATCACGGCCTTCGCCTGCGCGACAATCTGCGCAAGGAGGTAATCGACCGTTGGGATATACGAAAGCTCGGCCATATGCACGACACCACCGGTGATGTCACCCTAGACTGCCTGCATCGCATGATAGCATGAAGTTCGTCTCACAGATAGCCGGGCAACAAATCTTCTTCTAACTTCTAACTTAGATTGTACAATATTCATCATCTATGTTTAAAGTTCCTCCATCGGCGCAAGATTCACACCCTTTCCCCAAACCTCCCGCACGGTTTTCAGGTAAAACATATAATTCTCCAGCGGCACGGTGGGCGGCACGCGGTGGTCGCAGAAGCCGATAAAGCCACCCTCCTCGACCAGCGGCGCCAAACGGTGCACTTCCTTTTTGATAGCCTCCTTCGACTCGGTCAAGGTGAGCTTGCTGAAGCCGCCCATTATGAGCAGCTCTTTGCCGTACTGCTTGCGATACTTCACCGGGTCGGCGCCCCAGACGCCTACCTCCACCGGGAACATGCAGTTAATGCCCGCGTCTAGCCACAAGGGGAGCAGATCGTCGATATTGCCGTCGCAGTCCACCCACAGTACATCGACGCCATGCGCGCGCACCAGGTCGCTGATGCGGCGGTAGTGCGGCGTCAGGTATTGCTTAAAATGCCTGGGGCTGAGCAGCGGGCCGGCCCGGTAGCACATATCCTCCCAGATGCTCACGCCGTCGAAATGTCCGCCGGTTTCGAGCAGACGGGTCAGCACGCCGATGATGCAGTCGGCGACCGTGGTCACCATCTCCTCGAACAGCGCCGGATCGTCATAGACCAGGTAGGATATCGCCTCAAGTCCCATCCACTCGCGCAGCCACCCGTACAGGCTCCCGCCGGGCAGCGCCACGACGTTAGGGCGGTTGGGGTCACGCCAGTTCTTCACCCGCGCGTCCCAATCGGCGGGATAGCGCCCCGGCGTAGTGGGATCAAGGCGCGGCTTATAGTGCTTCTCCCAGCTTGCCCGGTCGGTCAGCAAGTGACCCATGTGCTGCGGGATCGACGCCGTGTATTTGTTGCGCAGTACACGCGCGCCGTCGCTCTGCTGGACAATCTCCTGGTCGCCCCGGTCTTCGAGCACCACGGTCTCAAAGGCCGGTGCCAGGCCAGCACCGACGCCGGTATGCACCCAGTCCAGGCCGGAATCCATACCGAAAAACGCATTGATGTTCTGGTCAGTGACGTGTTTAGGGAGGCCCTGTTCGTGCCAGGCGGGTATAGTCTGGTCCCAGAAACCGAAGTCGTAGATCGGGGAACGGTCACGGGGTTGGTAGTGCATCGTAGCGTTGAAGCGCTCGCGGTTGGTCATTGCCATGATATCGTCGTCTCCGTTTGGTGTAAATTCGATGCTTCGCGCTTCTATTCTCACTCGTATCGCGCGGCCCCACAAGCATTAAGATATTATGGGAAACTTGCACAATTTTAAAGGTTACTTTTGAACCATACAGCGCACGAGGGCAGCACCGCAAAATCGCGTGGTCACCGGCTTGCGTAGGGGCGGGTTTGAAACCCGCCCATATGCATCAACTTAAGCGCTTTTTTCCCCCTCTCCCCCGACCCCTCTCCCTCAAGGGGCGA
>JAFGMM010000142.1 GCA_016927535.1 Anaerolineae bacterium | reverse complement strand
TCGCCCCTTGAGGGAGAGGGGTCGGGGGAGAGGGGGAAAAAAGCGCTTAAGTTGATGCATATGGGCGGGTTTGAAACCCGCCCCTACGCCAAGTCGGCGACCGCGCAGTATCGCGGCGCCGTCTCATATTCGCGCAATTGGCGTTATTCGCGGTTAAAATTCTCCCGGTACGCCGCCATGACCCGCGCCAGCGTCTCGCCCGGCGCTTTGTAGTGCTCGATCACGCGCACCGCCGCCGGCCCGGTCGGAGTCCAGCGCGTCGTCACCATCGGGATGCTGTCGTCTGCAAAGATATCGATCACCGGCACGCCCTGCGCCGCCGCGATGTGCTGCCCGCCGGAGTCGTAGCCGATATAGACATCGCCTGCCGCGATGAGCGCCGCGAACGCGCCCAACTCGCCGCACCACGCGATCACGTCGGCGGTCTGCAATTGGCCGGCCGGCGGGAGGTCACCGGCGGCGCTCGCTTCGACCTCCACAATGTTGATCTTGCGCTCGGCGCTGAGCCGGCTCAGGTGCCGCTCAACGCGCAGCACTTCGTCGCCGACGCCCTTCGCCAGGAGCACGCGCGCCCCGGCGTCCAGCAGCGCGGCAAGCAAATCGTGCTCGAAAGCCTCGCCGACCCGCTTGGCCTCGTTGCCGCCCACGCCGAAGCTCACCGCGACCGCCGGGCGCGCATCCCCCGCCTCGAACGCGCCGCGCAGCGCCGCCGTGAAGGCGCCGTGCGCCTCCGACAGGCTCACGAAAGGCAGCAGCGCCGCCCCCTCCAACCCTTTGAACTGCTCCGCGAGCCAGCGCGCCGTCAGCGTGCTGATCGTCTCGCCGCCGTCGCCGCCGTAGCTCCGGCTCTCGAAGAACAGCGCGCGGCTGTCGTCGGTAGCAAGCGGCAGCAGTCCAAGCTGCGTCAGGCGCGAGTCGGGGTCGATGATGAGGTATTCCGCCAGGTCCAGCCCGGCCAGTTCGTCCGCGACGATCTGCGTGAGCGTGGTCCAGCTATTCAGCCGCGCCAGCAGCGCCCCGCCGCGCGGGTATCCGATATCGGCGACGCGCACGCCCGGCGCGCCGGCGAAAAGCTGCCCGACCGCCGGCGCGCCCAGGATCACCGGCTCGGCGTCGGGGTAGAGCGCCGCCGCCGCGCGCAGGATCACGCCGGTCACCGCCACCTCTGCGCCGAACGTCACGCGCGAAGGGATGAGCACCTTCGAGATGCGCGCGCCGGCCGGGTCGAAGGGCGGGCGCGGCGCGAGTTGGCGGGCGCGCCGGGCGAGCATGTCGTCGATGCTGCTGATCCCGTAGCCGTACAACGAGAAATGCAGTTCGCGGCTCTGGGGCAGATGGCGACAGATGTCGATCACCTGTGCAAACAGCCGGTCGTAGAGGCGGCAGTAATCAGGCGAAAACCAGTCCGCCGACCACTCGACCAGTTCTGGGAACAAATGTCCCGCGCCGGTGCGGGCAAGCTCGGCGTCCGGGTGCGTGGCAAGCTCGACGAGCAGGGTAATCGCATCCGAGACGAACGCGCCATCCTCCGCGTAGCGCGCGCGGAACAAAGCCGCCGCGTGTTGGGCCAGGCGGCGCGCTTCGTCGGGCGTTAAATCGCCGGTGCGCCGCAGCTGCCGGAACTCGGCAAGCACGGGCGCGGCGGGGTCGGGGTCGGCAAGGCGCATGGCGTCTCTTTACTACCGCACCTCGAAGAACAACCCTTCCTCGTCGGCGTCGAGTACAATCGCTGCGCCGGCGGCGGGCTTCTCCTGCTCGATGATCGAGATCAAGGGCCGGTGTACGTACTGGTCGATAACCGGCTCAAGCTCCCTATTGGCGGCGGCGGTGCGCAAATTCTTCTCGGCGGCGGCGGTGATATCGAGCGCCAGGTCGCGGTCGCCGGCATATTTCAATTCGGCGCCCAGCCGCAGCGTAAAGGGGTCCTGCGCTGGCGGTGTGTCTTGCTTGATGGTGAAGAAAGTGCGCTGCCCTTCGGCGTCGAGCACGATGGTCGTACCGGGGCCGGGGCTGGTTTGGAGCATGAAATCGGCCAGCGGCTCGCGCAGCGTCCGGTCGATGATGCGGCGCAGCGGGCGCGCGCCCCATTCCGGGTGGTCGTTCTGCGCCAGCATCGCCAGCTTCGCGGCCGGCGTGATCTGCAAGACCAGGCCGCGATCCGCCGCCAGCTTGACATCCTTCTTCAGCATCAGGTCGAGAATCTGCGCCAGGTGATCCGAGTTGAGCGGGTGGAACAGCACGATCTCGGTCAGGCGGTTGAGGAATTCAGGCCGGAAGTGGTCGTTGACCTCCTCCATGACCGCCTCGCGCACCTCCTCGCGCACGTGGCCGGTCTCGTCCACGATGTCCGGCTGGGCGAGGTCCTGCGCGCCCAGGTTGCTGGTCATAATGACCACCGTCTCCGAGAAGTTCGCCACGTTGCCGCGCCCGTCGGTCAGGCGGCCCTCCTCCATCACCTGGAGCAGGATATCCAGCACACGGGCGTGCGCCTTCTCCACCTCGTCGAACAGAACGATCAGGTAAGGCTGCTGGCGCACCCGCTCGGTGAGCTGGCCGCCCGCCTCCGAGTCGATGTAGCCGGAGGGCGAGCCGAGCAGCCGGTTGACGGTGCTCTCGTTCTGGAACTCGCTCATGTCCAGTTGGAGCATGGCGCTCTCGTCGTCGAACATAAACTCGGCCAGCGCCTTGGCAAGCTCGGTCTTGCCGACGCCGGTCGGCCCCAGGAAGAGGAACGAGCCAATCGGTCGCTTGGGGTCCTTCAGGCCCACGCGCGCCGTCTTCACCGCCCGGCTGATCGCCTGCACCGCCTCGTCCTGCCCGACGATGCGCTCGTGCAGGTGCTCGACCATGCTCGCGTAGCGCGAGCGCTCGTCCACGCCCAACTTGCTCGCCGGGATGCCGGTCATCTGGCTGATGGCGACCGTCACGTCCTCGGCATCGACGCGGCGCTCCGGCTCGGCCTGCGAAGTAGGGATCAGGCTCACAATGGAGCAGGTGCGGTGCAGCAGTTGCTCGGCGGCGCGCGGCAGCGGCATCACCGAGAGGTAGCGCCGCGCCATCGACACGGCCACGGGCAGCGCGTCCGGGTCGATCTCAAGGCCATAGTCCTTCTGCATTCGCGTCTTGCGCCCTTCCAATATCTTGACGGTCTCCTCTTCGGAGGCCGGCGGCACCCGGAGCATCTGGCTGTTCTCGGCAATGGCGGGGATGCCCGCCAGCCGCTCGCCGTACTCGATTTCGGTCGTGCTGCCGATGATGATCGGGTCCATGTTGTGAAAAGCGTTCTCGACTTCGGGCGCTACGTCCTTGTAAAAAGCCGCCGCTTTGATCGGCCCGCCGAAGAAGCGATGCACGTGCGGCAAGAAAAGAATCCCGCCGCGCGCCCGGTTCAGCGCGGCCTGGAGCGCTTGCAAAGGCCGCTTGAGCAGCGCCGGCTCCTCCACGCGGACCAGCTTATCCACACCGGGCGGCCCCTGCCCCTCCACAATGAGATAGGCCAGGCACTCGACCAGGGTACGCTTGCCCACGCCGTCCAGGCCGGCCAGGATCAGGTGGTGGGTTTCTTTTTGGGAGATGATGTTAACCATGCTGCGCAGCAGGTCGTCGCGGAAGTAGAGCGCGCCCCGGTCGCCGGCGCGGGCCAGCGCGACGAGGTCGGTGAAGTCGCCGCGCCCGGCAGTGCGTTCGGCGGTGCGGGCCGGCGCAGCGCCGCGCCCGTTGGTCTGCCCGGTATACTGCGCGGTCATGCCGTGCATGCGCAGCAGCCCGGAGGTCGAAACGCGGCGGTCGGTCATACTCCAGAGCAGGTCGTAAGCCGTAATCCGGTCCTCGCCGGCCGCCTGGGCGATGTCGAGCGCGCGGTCCAATGCCTGCACCATATCTTGCGAGAGCCGCACGGCGTACCCGTCGCCGTCGAGGTAATCCAGGTTCGAGCGCTGCGCGCGCCGGGTGCGGGCGGCCATGCTCACCCGGCTTTTCAGGCCCTCGAAATCCAGGCCGCGCTCTTCTTGATAATCGCGCAGCAGCCAATAAGCCGAATTGTCGCCGTCCTCGATGATCGTGTCTAGGACCAGTTCGGCGCTCAGCACCGTATGCCGGAACTGCCCCATGCGCACGGCGGCCTTGTTCATAATCGTCCGCACTTCTTCAGAGAGATGATTGGGATTCAGCGTGCCCATATGCCCCACCCGGTTGAGTAATAAGTTTAAAGTAACGACAGCCGATTATAAGGTAACCCAGATCAGGGACAAGGACAAGCAAATGGTTCTCCGGGATTGGGACGCAGGTGGTGTAATGCCACGCGCTTTATCTATAATTGAGGTAGTGTAATGTAACCACACCCTAAAACAGGAGAAAACACCCCAATGACCTACCAAACGACCACCGTCCCCGCCGCCGGCGCCAGGATCACCGCGACCGCCGGTGTGCTCAACGTGCCCGACAACCCCATCGTCGCTTTCATCGAGGGCGACGGCATCGGCAGAGATATCATGAACGCATCCAAGCGCGTCTGGGACGCGGCAGTCGAAAAGACCTACGGCGGCACGAAGCGCATCGCCTGGATGGAGATTTACGCCGGTGAGAAGGCCAACGAAAGATTCGGCGCCTACATGCCCGGCGAGACCTTCCAACTGATGCGCGATTTTCTCATCGGCATCAAAGGCCCGCTGACGACGCCGGTCGGCGGCGGCTTCCGCAGTCTCAACGTGACGCTGCGCCAGGAACTCGACCTGTACGCCTGCGTGCGCCCGGTGCGCTGGTATCGCGGCGTGCCCAGCCCGCTGAAAGACCCCGGCTCGGTGAACATTACCGTCTTCCGCGAGGCGGTCGAAGATGTCTACTCCGGCATCGAGTTCGAGGCCGGCACGCCCGAAAACGCCCGGCTCGCCAAATTCCTACGCGAGGAAATGGGCGTCGATTTCTTCGAAGGCTCCGGTTTGGGCGTCAAGCCGATCAGCGCCTTCGCCACCAAGCGCCTGATGCGCAAGGCGATCCGGTACGCGCTGGACCGCAAACTGAAGTTCGTCAGCATCATGCACAAAGGCAACATCATGAAGTTCACCGAGGGCGCTTTCCGCCAGTGGTGCTACGAGGTCGCCGCCGAGGAATTCGCGGGACAGACCATCACCGAGGATGAACTGTGGGACCGGCACGGCGGCAAGGCGCCGGAGGGCAAGGTCGTCGTCAAAGACCGCATCGCCGATATCACTTTCCAACACATGCTGCTGCGCCCCACCGAGTTCGACGTAGTGGTCGCGCCCAATCTCAACGGCGACTACCTCTCGGATGCGCTGGCGGCGGAGGTGGGCGGCGTGGGCATCGCGCCCGGCGCTAACATCGGCGACGCAGTGGCGCTCTTCGAGGCCACGCACGGCACTGCGCCCAAGTATACCGACCAGAACAAGGTCAACCCCGGCTCGCTGCTGTTCAGCGGCGTGATGATGCTGGAACATATCGGCTGGTGGGACGCGGCAAAGCGCATCGAAGACGCCTACGAAAAGACGCTCGACCAGAAGATCGTCACTTACGACTTTGCGCGGCAGATGGAAGGCGCGACCGAGGTCGGCACCCGCGAGTTCGCCGATGCAGTGATTAAGAATATGTAGGCGGGGAAGAAGAATAAGATTTTTACCACAGAGAACACAGAGAGGTCGAGAGCGTTTCCGGGAGGCTCTGTGCTCTCTGTGTCTCTGCGGCGAATTCCCCTATTCGCCGCGCTTGCTCAGCCGCGTCTCCTCGACCCACCCATCGACCGTCTGCGTATCGACCCAGTACCACCAGCTTTCGGTGTCGAAGCTGTAGGTAATACGCTCGACCTGCGGGCGCGAATCCGCGTCTAGCTGGCCGGCCGGCTCGGCGTCGCCGGGCGCTGTGTACACGTCCAGCGGCGCGTCGCCGGTGATGTATGCCTGGTCATACGCCTTGAGCGGCAGCGCCGGGCCGGGGAATATCTCGTCCGGCGGCGCGACGACGAAAGCGCCGGCCTCCGCCCAGCCCCGGAACTCGTTCAACTCCAGCCAGTACCAGTAGCTCATCGTGGCGGGCATCCAGAACACGTCGCGCACGATGACCTCAGCGCCCGCCGGGAAGGCCATCACCGGGTCGCCCTGGGCGGCGTCGTACAGCAGATCGACCGACTCGCCGGTCTCGCCCGCTGCCCACACGGTATCCTTGACCTGCGCCGCCGATTCGACGGCGGGCGGCGTGGGGCGCGGCCCCCAGATGCCGAGCTTGGCTTTCTGCGCTTCGAGTTCCAGTGCGTAGAGGTAGAGCTTGTACTTAACGTCCGGGTCGTAGAACTTGGCGTGTGCGAAGCCGGCCCTGACCATCTCGGCGTTGACGAAAATCTCGCTGCCGTCTGCGCCGGCGACGAAGACGTAGCGCAGCAGCCGGTCGTAGATGTCGTATTCGCTGATGTCCTTCTCCAGGATGACCGTATCGCCTTCGTGGATGAACTGTTTCACAAAATCGGCGGCCTCGTAGCCCAGGTAGTCCGCGCCGACGTCGGGATGGTGCGTCTCCGGCGTGTCGATGCCGATGAAGCGCACGCGGTATTCCAGCCCGTCGGCGCGCCGCACGACAATCGTGTCGCCGTCGGTGACGTGCACGACCAGCGCTTCTTCGCGTTCGCCGGGGACGGGCGTCGCGGTCGGGTCGGATTGAGAAGCGATAGCGCCACTGGTGCCGTTATCGAAGGCCAGCGCGAGCGCGCTCGCCGACAGCAGCAGGAACAACGAAACAAGCAAAATCACACGGCGCATGAATTCACCTCCTGAGGTAAAACAATGACATAAACGCAAGCGCCCGCCCCGGCCCTCGTCAGGGCCGGAGGCACCGCCGGCGCGGTGGTTGAATTGTGGGGTATGCGGGTCTCTTGCGTTTAAACTAAAGAGAAGTATACCGTGTGTAGATACGGGTAGCATATACAGCTATAATGAACATAAATAATTGACAACCGTCCCAATTTACTATTGGCGCGGCAGGATGGATCGACGGTGTCATGACAAACCCCGAATGCTTGTTCTTGTGTTGCCTACCTTTTACGATCTCAGAAGGTTTTATAATCTCTTTGTTCGCTATCAAATCACCTTATAGAGATGAGGCGAGGAGTAACCCCAAGACAAGAAAGGAGTTATGCTTTCGTTATACCAAGTATGCAATACTGACATCTTTCATATTATGTTTAATATTTAGTTGTCTATGGGTAAATATAGCATGGCACCTACTAGATGGGGATTGGGCATACTTAGGTATAGCCGGCAACAGATCGGATATAGATTTACCCCCTGAAGACGAAATTAACTTTGAAAGTTGGTTGAGAATGATTATTCCGCTGCCCATCGACGATCCTTGCTACTTGGGCAATCAAAGTACATGTCGCTGGGCAGAGCCATTTGAATGGAATACTGAACGATACTTTTACTTGCTGCTCTTTTTCAGCGTTCCCGCGTTGACAAGCACCGGTTTGGTCTGGCTCTATACACGCCCCGAACGAGACAGTACATCTTCATTGGACGACACAACAAACGGGCCGGTTTGAAACCGGCCCTGAATCTGTGTCTGTATTCTGGACACGGGCTTTGCCCGATGTCCCCCGACTGCGAAAAGGATTACTCCTCCGGCGCTATCGTGAACAGGCTCCCTGCGCCGCGCCCGTACACCTCCGGGAAGTAGAACTCGTAGCCGACCGGCGGCATCACTTTGTACACGCCCTCCAGGCCCACGCGCACCTGGTAGCGATACTCGTAAGTGCCGCGCGGCAGCCAGCTGGCGCTCAAGACGAGCTTCTCGTCGTAGAGCTGGCTGTAGCTGAACCACCACCAACCCCAGCCGTAGCGCAGCGGGTCGGTGCGGCTGAGCGAAGGCCGCTGCCCAACCTGGCTCGTCGTCAGCAGGCGCGGATCGACCGCCTCGGTACCGGCCGGGATCGGGTCCTCGATCACGACGTAGTACAGGTCGTTGGGCGCGATGATGGTGAGCGTCACATTGACGATATCGCCCACCTTCGCCTCGGTGATCGGCGTGCGCTCCTCGTCGCCGGCCAGGCTGTAGCGTCGGTCCAGGATGATGCCCCGGTTCAGCGGTTCGATCTGCTCGACCGGCAGGTAGACCTTCAGGTGCGAGGTGTAGTAGAGCACGCCCGGCCCGGCGTCGCGGATGATGCTCAGGCGGTTGATCTCGTCCTTGAGCAGCTCCGCCACCTCCGCGCGCAGCACGGTCGTCGTGCGCAGCGTCTCGGCGTTGGCTACACCGGCGCCCCACTGCTCGCCGTTGAGCATGATCTCGAAGTTGTAGTCGGCCTCAAGCTCGCCGGTGACGACCATCCAGTCGGTGAGCGCCATGAGCGCCCAGGCGGTCTCCTGCGTGGTCTCCCAATACTCGGCCTTGCGCGCCACCATCAGCCAGCGCACCGCGTTAGCCGCGATGGGGTTCTGCGGGTCGAGCCGCGCCAGCGCCGCGACCGCGAGCGCGGTCGTGCGCGTATCGGTGGACCAGTTCCACCAGTCGCGGTAGGTCTCTTCCCAGTGCGCACCGGTCGCCGAGAGAATCGCGGCGTTGTTCAGGTCGCTGAGCAGCGTATCGACGCGGCTGCGGTCGGTGCCGTCGAGCATGCCAAACGCCATCGCCAGGAAAGCACGCGCATCGTAGTTCATGCGCTCGCGCAGGTCGTAGAGCAGCACGGTGCGCGCGATATCGCCCGCGCCGGCGCGCGCCAGCACGAACAGCACGAACGCCTGCCGGTTAAGTTGGTAGGTGGGCGTGCTGACCGCGACGGCCCGCAAGTTGCCCTTCAGGTAGTCAACTGCCCGCTGGATCACATCCGCGCTCACCTCGAAGCCGGCGTCGCGCGCCTCCACCAGGCCCAGCAGCGCATAGGAGGTCACGGTAGAGTTGCTGCTATCCTGCACCCACCAGCCCCAGCCGCCATCGACGTGCTGCTGCGCGTAGAGGCGCTGTAAGGCCCAGTTGACCTGCTGGCGCAGGTTGCGCTCCAGGTCCGGGTCTACCAGGTCGAAGGTCTTGAGCGCGCGGTAGTTCATCACGTTGGGCAAGAAGCGGCTGACGGTCTGCTCGGTGCACTGGTAGCGGTAGTTCTTCAGGTACTCCAGCCCGTCCAGCGTAGCCGCCGCCAGCGACGGGTTCACCTGCACGGTCAGGTCGCCCCGCGTCACGTCCATCGTGCGCGGCAGCACGACCGCCTCGGTGACCGCGCCGCCCTCGCGCAGGACGCCGCCCGTGCCCACGATCTCCGGCGATTCGTACTTGTACACCGGGATCGTCTGCTTATCGCCCTGGCCGAGCGTGGGGCGGCTGGCGTCTTCGTACTCGCCGTCGCCGCCGACCGCGCGGAAGATCAACTGGATGAACTCCACGTCGAGCACGGTCGCGGTCCAGTTGATGCGCTTGCGCGCGCCGGCCTCGATGGTGATGGTCTGCGCGATGTCGTCCTGTACCTCCAGGCCGATGGCCTCCGGCAGGCTCACCTCGACCTCAAGGTCTTCGTCGGTGTTGTTGTTCACCACCGCGCCCAACACCACCTGGTCGCCGACGATCAGGAAGCGCGGCGTGACCGGGCGGATGAGCAGCGGCTTGGTCGAGATGATCTTGACGCTGCCCTGACCGACCAGCGTGTCTTGGGTGACGGCGCGGGCGTCCATGTTCCAGGTGGTGAGGTTGTCGGGCAGGGTCACCTCGACCGTAGCGCGCCCGTCCGCGTCGGTGACGACGTGGGCTTGCCAGAACGGCGTATCGATGAAGTCTTCGCGGACCTCGAACGCGCCGCCGCCGCCGCCCCCGCCGCCGCCGCCTTTGATGGTGTCGATGGTCTCCTGCGTAAGCTGGTCAACCGAGAGCGTGAGCGGCATCGCGGTCCGCACGCTGAGGCCCTGGCGACCGTAGAAGTGGTCGAGCAGGGTGCCGCTGTTGGACGAGGCGATATCGAGCGCGGCCTGGTCGGTGAGCGCCATGCCCACCTCGGCGCTGACCGGATCGCCCTTGTAGTCGGTGACGAGCACTTCGTAGGTCACGGTCTCGCCGGGCTGCGCCTTCTCGGTGGAGGGGGTGATCTCGACGGTGAGCGCTTTCTGCTCGGTGGAAACGTTAAGCTGCACCTCGCCCATGCGGAAGGATGCGACCGGGTTGTTCTCGTCTACGCCCTTGACCAGGATCACGCTCACGTAGATGTTGGGCGCGTATTCCGGCGCGATGGGTAGCTTATATACGTAGCTGTTGGTGTCCAGCGTGATGATCTCGTAGTCGAGCACGCCGGCGCGTTCCACCGTGACCAGCGCGGTCGCCTGGCCCTGGTAGGGCGACGTGATGAGGATTTCGGCGGTGTCGCCTACCGCGTAGTTCTCGCGGTCTGCGATCAAGTCGATGCGATTGGAGTTCTGCTGCCGCCACGAGACGTAATTCTTGCCGGCCACCCACATAAAGGTGCTGGAGCGGACCTCGTTGCCCAGGTCGTCGCGCGTGACGGCGAGCACTTTGTAGACGCCGCCTTGCTCCGGCGTGAAGGTGAAGCGGGCCTTGCCCTCGTCGTCGGTAATCGCTTCGCCGCTGGCAACTTCGATCTCCTCCACCTCCCACGTCCAGGTGGTGACGCCGTATTCGTCTTCTTCCTGCACGTTGGACCAGCGGCGCTCGAACGCGGTGAGTTCCACGGTCTGGCCGGCCACGCCTTCGCTGTCCCAATCTACGGCGATGACGTTGACGGTGGCTTCGGTGCCGGCGGTGCTCACGTAGCGGTCCGGGCGCAGGCCCACATAGACCTTGCCCTGGTGCACGATGACGCGCTCGCGGTTGCTGACCGCCTGGCCGCTCACGTCGGTGACGGTCACGTCGATCATGTAGCGCTGGCTCTGCGACCGGTCGCCCAGGTCGGCGGGGATTTCGACGACGAACTGACCTTTCGCGTCGGTGACGCCTTCGCCGCTGGCGATCTCCTCGCCGTAGCCGCCGCCGTAGTAGTACGGGCCGGAGTCGCGGTTCCAGTCTACGAAGTCGTAGCGCTCGCGCCCGGTGTAGTTGAAGTTGTAGTCTTCGCCGATGACGACCCAGTACACCTCGGCATCCGAGACCGGGCCGCCGAAGTAGAAGCTGCTATCGACGGTGACTTCGATGGTCTCGCCCTGCACCACCTCGGCTTTGTCGGGCAGCACCGAGACGGTGAATTCCGGCAGGCGGTACTCGGCCACGCTGAAACCGATCGAGCGCCGCTGCCCCTGGTACTCGGCGTAGATGCTGTAGTAGCCGAGATTGGTTTCGGCGTCGATGGTGAACTCGCCGGAGAAGGTGCCGAACTCGGTTACTTCCAGTTCTTCGCGGTAGACCACCTCGCCGCGCGGGTTCTCGATAAACACCGGGATGCTGCGCAGCCGGGGCACGGTGTAGGTCACGTCGTCGCGGTCGCGCACCACGCCCTTAAAGTACACCGGCTGGCCGGGCCGGTAGATGGCGCGGTCGGTGTAGAGGTAGATGGTATCGGTAACCGGGTAGAAATCGGCGTTGACGCCGAAGGTCCAGGGGTCGATGCCGTTGCCCCAGTCGCTCGTGGTGAAGCCGTAGTGCTCGCCGTCATCGACGACCGCATAGACGACCTCGTACAGGTTTTGCAGGTCCGGGATGCCGGCCTGGAAGACGCCCGCGTCGTTGGTCGCGCCGCCGGCGATGGTCTTGCGGTTCACGTCGTAGAGCGTGACGTTCACGCCCGGCACCGATTCGCCTGTGTCCAGATCGGTAACCCAAACGAACGCCTCGTCGGTCGAGACCTTCAGCGTCAGGTTCACCGTGCCGACGACCATCAGGTACTTGTTCGGGTAGTAGCGCACGGTTTCGGGCGCGGTCATGGTGAGGAAGTAAAGGCCGGGATGCAGCGCGCCGCCTTCCTCCGAGTTGAGGTTGACCAATTGGTAGTTACGGACGTTGCGCTCGCCCTCCACCGGCGCCGACCAACCGCGCACCAGCGCGTCTTGGGCAGCCTCGCCGGGGTAGGCATCCCACTTCTCCCAGTTGTCGGGGCCGGTGAGCGCCATCGCATCGCCGAGCGGCACGCTGTACAGGTTGAAGTCCAGCGAGCTGACGTTGCGATAGAGCGCAAAGACACGGGTGTCTTCGGCGTAGGCGCTGTAAAGGCCCACACGCCCCGGCGCATTAAGGTAGGCTTCGGGGTCGAGTTCGCCGGTGCTGAAGCGCACCACCAACCCCTCATCGATGGTGTTGCCGTAGATATCGGCCATGCCGGGGTCGATGGTGACGGTGTACTCGGTGCTGGGCAGCATGTAGAACGAGGCCGAGTAGCGCTCGTCGTAGTTGACGTAGTAGTAGTTGACCTCCTCCGGTTCGGGGTCGATGTGGATTTTGCCCTCCAGCGAGTCTTTATCCATGCGCGACGCGAAGAAGACGCTGAAGCCGCCGTAGGGCGCGATATTTGCCTCGCCGTCCACCGGCGAGGTGCTGAGGATGGACGGGTACGGCACGGTCGTAAACTCCCAGACGAAACCGGCGTCAATCGTCATCTCGCCGGTAGCGGCGCGCGCGTCGGCGGTGAGGGTGGCGCGGTACAGGGTGTCGAGCGCGAGCAGGTCGTCCGGTGTGAACGTCATCTTGGTGTTCGCGTCGTTCCATTCAAACGAACCCTTCACCCGGCGCACGGTGTCCACGTCCACCAGCGAGAAGGCTTCCTCGACGCTGGCGGTGTCCATCGGCTGGTTGAAGGTGACCTTGACCGGCGCGCTCAGGCGGACGAATCCCTCTTTGACGGCGGGCGTGGTCTCCAGGATCATCGGCGGGATGGTGGAGAAGGTCCACGTAAACGGCGCGTCCATCACGCCGCCGATGGCGTCTCTCAGGTCGCCGCTGACGGTGACGGTGTACTCGGCGCCGCCGGCGAGCGCCTCGGTGGGCGTGAAGACGTAGATGGAGGTGTTGAGCCATTCGCCCGCGCCGGCGACCGGCGGGTCGATGGTGAGCGGATCGGGCAGATCCTCCATCTCCTCGACGATGACCAGCGGCACCACCGGGCGGTTAAATACCACGGTGATAATCGAATCGACCTCGACGCCGGTCGCGCCGGCTTCCGGGATGACCTGGCTCACTTCCAGGTAGCCCACGGTCTGCACGGTGAAGCGGTACGGCTCGATGAGCGCCATACCGTTTTGAGCCGTGGCGACCGTGCTGATGACGATTTGATACTGGGTGGCGCGCGCCAGCGGCGGCCCGGCGGGCGTGAAGCGCACGGTGGCGGGGTCCAGCCAGGTGAACTTGCCGGCGACCTGCGGCTCGATGTGGAACGCCTGTATGAAGCTGTCCGGGTCCATCGGCTGGTCGAAGAAGATATCGATGGAGCCGGTGAGCGGGAGTTCCTGGCCGCCGAAGGGTAAGTGAGTCACGACGCGCGGCGCGAACACCTCGTCTTGCTGGGCCAGGCTCAGGCTTTGCAGCGGCATCGCCAGGGCCGCGACCAGCAGGATGGTGAATGCGAACTTACGTTTAGCCATAACAATCTCCTTGAACTAATGCAGGCCAAAAGCGTTTTGCATTTTACGACAAAGGCAAGGGACACACCTTTTATTATACGCCAGCTTGGTCAGGGGCATAACAACGCTTTCATACGATTAGCTGACGGCTGCCTGACGCCGGGCGTCAGATTCTTGTGAAGGAATGGGGAGGAATCTCATCCAGATTTTAACCACGAATGGCACGAATAATCACGAATTTCTGGCTCTCTAGGAATTCGGGTAGCGCTACAGAATACCGTGGTGTTGGTTTCTTGTGCGGATTTGCACCTATATATAGAGTTGATCGACAGGCTCGCCGCCATATGTAGGGGTGGGTTTGAAACCCGCCCCTACGCAAGCCGGTGACCACGGTATTCTGTAGTGCTACCGGAATTCGCGGGACGAACAGAAATTCGACGCCACATCTTGGGCATCCCACCGGGATGCCCCGACCGGTGAGGCGACTCGTAGGGGCGAGCCGCCGGCTCGCCCGGAAATCCCCGCGAATTCCTGGAGAACCGAATTTCTTCATTCGTGCATATTGGTGTTTATTCGTGGTTTAAGTCGGCGCCGCCATGTAGGGGCGGGTTTGAAACCCGCCCATGCACATCAACTTAAGAATTTTGACCGTTTGTGCGCCTGTTCCCCCTCTCCCCAAACCC
>JAFGMM010000141.1 GCA_016927535.1 Anaerolineae bacterium | reverse complement strand
TCCCACAAGGGGAGAGGGGACTTTCGGAGCGCGCTCCGGCCCCCTTTCCCCCCTTGTGGGGGAGAGGGCTGGGGAGAGAGGGGGAGCATTCCGACGGGTTGTTCGTGCACCCAAATTCAGACGGCATGCCGGGCGCTAAGAGTCGGTTATCGCCGGCAACGAGAAGCTAAACGTACTGCCCTGTCCCTGTTTGCTCGCCACCTCGACCCGGGCGCCGTGACCTTCGACGATCAGCTTGACGATTGCCAAGCCGATGCCGGTCCCGCCGTAAGCCCGCGTCGTCGAGCCGTCAACCTGGTAGAACTGCTCGAAGATGTTATCAAGCTCGGTCTCCGGGATACCGATGCCGTGGTCACGGACCGCGATCCACACCGAACCGGCGTCCCGGCGACGCGCGATGACTTCGATCTTGCCGCCGCTGGGACTGAACTTGATCGCATTATCCAGCAAGTGCTGGAGTACGCGCACCAGGCCCATCCGGTCGGCCCGGACCGGCGGCAGGTCGTCTTCAAGCACCGCTTCGATCTGGACGCCGTTCATCGGACGCGAGGCGCGCATGGCGACGATGGCCTGGTAAATCAAATCGGCGACCGCGACCGGCTCGAAGTTCATGTTCAGGCCGGCGCCCAACTCGGTGATGTTCTTCACCAGCCGCTCCAACCGCACCGAGGCAGACTTGGCCGCCGTGACCAGCGCGCTCATCTCGTCCGGCGAGGTGCAGCCCTCGATCAGGTCCACCGCGTTCTTCACCTGGGTAAGCGGGGTACGCAGTTCGTGGCTAACATTGTTGATGATCTCGGTCTTGAGCCGGTCCAGGCCTTTGAGCTTTTCCAGCGCTTCTTGCAGTTGGGCGGTGCGCTCCCGGACCGCATCCTCCAGGTGGTCCTTCTGCGCCTCCAACTCGTCGTATAGGCCCTTGGTTCGCAGCAGCGCGCGGACGCGCGCCGACAGTTCGACATTGTTTACGGGTTTGTTCAAGTAGTCATCCGCGCCGGCGTCGAGGCCGGCGACTTCGTTGCCCAAGCCCTTCACGTTTGTCACGAGCACGACCGGGATAGAGGCCATTTTGGGATTCGCTTTTACGCAGCGGCACACCGCATAGCCGTCGGCGCCGGGCATCCGCACGTCGAGCAAAACCAGGTCGGGTCTATGCGCCTGGACCGCGCGCAGCGCTTCGTCGCCGTCGTAGGCTTTCAACACTTGGTAGCCATCACGCGCCACAAAGAAGCTCAGCACTTCGACGACATCCGGGTCGTCATCAACGACCAGGACCGTAAACTGATCGGGTGGGCGCGGCAAAGCGCTCGCGGCTAGCAGCGATGTTTCCTTGTTTGGCGAATATGCGTCCATTATCACCATATCTGTAAGATTGCACCGATCATATCATTGAAGCAAAGTCTGAACAACTGGACCAGCTAACCAAACTCTAACCTTGCGTTTTGGGCACGGGGGGCGCTTTTAGGGATAGGCAGTTTGTGGCATAATTCACTCGTTGCTTGACGGGACGGCGTATGGCGTACACAATTGTTAGAAATCCGTAATAATCGACCATCGCATATCATGCGACACTGAAAGTGAACGACTAAACATGCAAACCATTATTGGCGTAGACCTGGGAGGCACGCGGATACGCGCGGCGCGCTTTGATGAACAACTCAATTTGCTGGCCCGCACCGAAACGTACACCCGGTCGGAGGAAGGGATTGCGCCGACCCTGGCGCGCATCATGGCGCAGATCGAGACGGTGTGGCCCGGCGGCGCCGATGAAGTCGCCGGCGTCGGCGTCTCGGCACCGGGACCCGTCGACCCGGCGGCCGGCGTGGTCGTCGCGCCGCCCAACTTGTACGGCTGGCACAATGTCCCGCTGCAACGCTATGTCCAAGAGCGCTTCGACCGGCCCGCCGCCCTCCAAAACGACGCGAACTGCGCGGTTTTGGCCGAGACGCAGCAGGGCGCGGCGGTGGGTTATCACCATGTCGTGTACATCACGGTCAGCACCGGCATCGGCGGCGGGATCATCAGCCACGGTAAATTGATCACCGGCGCGCGCGGGCTGGGAGGCGAGGTCGGCCACACGATCCTCGTACCGGATACCGGCATGCACGGCAGCGTCGAACAGTTGGCAGCCGGCCCGGCCATCGCCCGCGAGGCCGGCCGGCGCCTGAAGGCCGGGGCCGACTCGATGATCCGCGACCTGGTGGACGGCGACCTGAGCCGGTTGTCGGCCAAGGTGGTCGGGCAGGCCGCCGCCCAGGGCGACGCGCTGGCCCAGGAGTTGATCGCGCACGCCGGGCGGATGGTGGGCGTCCTCATCGCCAACCTGATGCACGTGCTCAACCCGGAGATTTTCGTCGTGGGGGGCGGTGTATCGAACGCGGGCGATTTTCTGTTCGAGCCGATGCGCAAGACTGTCCGCGAGTTTACGATTGATACGAGTTACTGGCGCGGCGTGCCGATTGTGCCGGCGCAGCTCGGCGAAGATGTCGGACTCATCGGGGCCGCCGCGCTGATTTTGACCGGGACCGGCTGACCGTCCGGGGTTGAAGGAAAGATAATGAGTAGTAAAACCGGTGAACCCGCTTCGGCGACCGTGCTGGTCGTTGACGACGATCCAACGCTGCGGCGGCTCGTGTCGTACAGCCTGACCCAAGAAGGCTACCGCGTCATCACGGCGGCGGATGGACAGGAGGGGCTGCGCACGATGTTTGAGACCCGTCCCGACCTGCTGGTGCTGGACGTGGGCATGCCCAACATGGATGGGTGGACGATGTGTCAGCGGGTGCGCGAAATCTCCAACGTGCCGATCATCATGCTGACCGCCTCCTCGGAGACTGAGTATGTCGTCAAAGGGCTGGAATTGGGCGCAGATGATTACATTACCAAGCCCTTCGAGATGCGCGAATTGCTCGCGCGGGTGCGCGCCAACCTGCGCCGCGCCGCCACCCAGCCCACCCGCGTCAAAGAGAAGGTTATCTATAGTGATGACTGGCTGACGGTGAACCTGGAGGAGCACCGCGTCTTGGTGCAGGGCGAGGCCGTGCGCCTGACCCCCACCGAGTTTAATTTGCTGGCCCAGTTGGTGACGGCAGCGCCGCGCGTCGTGAGCTACCGGGACTTGCTGGAACAGGTATGGGGCTGGGAGTACATAGACGATATCGATTACCTGCGCGTCTACGTGTGGCACCTGCGGCGCAAACTCGAACCCGATCCCAAAGAGCCGGTTTATGTCGTCAACGAGCTAGGTGTCGGCTACCGGTTCGAGGGGAAGAAGTGACCGGTACGCGCCGGACCGATCACCGCCGGGATACCTGCTCGTGTGAGCAGGTATTTTGTTGTTCCGGCGCGTTTTCGTGCGGTGGCCGGGCCGGGTTCACAGAACGCGAGTTTGTAAGCAGTCTATTCTCTGTTAGCACATGATAACCCGGCAGATAGCACGCTTGACAAAGCGTATAGATTACTCTAAACTGCTATAAACAGTAAAGACATCAACAGATAATCAATATTTCGACTATTGATTGATTGTAGAGGTAAATTTTCCGGTCATGCATATTGTTATTACCCAGCACTTTTCGCGCCGGAGACGGCAGGGAAAACCTTGTTGATTTTATTCGAGCGTGGAAAGATGTGATGACTGATCCGGTGCAAGACTACACCCGGCTCGGCGACCTGATCCGGCAGCGCACCGGCTTGGCGCTGGAAAACAACCGGCACGTGGATGTTGCGCGCCTGGGCGAGCGTCTGCTGGAGGAACTGAACCTCCCGAACCTGCACAGTCTCATCACTCAACTAGACGCACAACCAACCGGCGCTCCGCTCTGGCAAGCGGTCGTCGATGCCGTGGCCGTGGGCGAAACCTACTTTTTCCGCAACCAAGCGCACTTCAATGCGCTCCGGTTCCATGTCTTGCCCGCGCTCGTCAACCAGCGGCGCGCGTCGGGCCAGAAACAACTGAGGCTGTGGAGCGCCGGCTGCGCCAGCGGCGAGGAGCCGTATTCGCTGGCGATTCTGCTGCGCGAACTGATCCCCGATATCGACACCTGGTACATCAGCATTCTGGGCACCGATATCGACATGGACCGGCTCGGGGTCGCCCGGCGCGGCTGCTATGGCCGGTCGGCGTTTCGGAACGAGACGCCCCCAGACGTGCGCGAGGCTTGGTTCACGCCGTGCGAAAAAGGTTACCAGATCGGCGACGCAGTCCGGCGCATGGTCATTTTCAACTCGCTCAACTTGGTCGAAGATACTTATCCTTCCATTGCGACCGGCACCATGCACCTCGATATCATCGTGTGCCGCAATGTGACGATTTATTTCGACACCCCGACCATCCAACGGGTGGTGAACAACTTTCACCAAGCGTTGATGCCAGAGGGCTGGCTCATCGTCGGGCACTCCGAGCCGCTAGCCGCCAACTACCAGAACTTCATCGTCCGCAACTTTGAAAACGCGGTTTTTTACCAGAAACAACCCCTGGATATCGCCTCGCTGTTTGTTTCCCCGGCGCCCACACTCTCGGAGGCGCCGCCAACGCCTCTCGCCCGTTCCGTTCCGGCGCGCCTGGCGGCGCGCCCGCCGGACCGCCGGACCGCACACCCAGCCCCACCCCCGGCGTCCAAGCTCAATTTTTCGATAGCCGAGGCCGCGTTGCAACGCGCCAAGCAGGCCGCCGACCGCGAGGACTGGGACGAAGCCCAGCGTTGTCTGGCCGAGGCCGGCCAGGCCGAGGCGCTGCTGCCGCAAGTGCAATACTTACGCGCCCTCATCGAAATGCACGCCGGGCGGCCTCAAAACGCCATCACCGCGCTGCAACGCGCGGTCGCGCACAGCCCACACTTTGCGCTGGGGCATTATTGGCTGGGCGAGCTGTATGTGACACGCGGCGAGCGCCGCGCGGCGGCGCGCCACTGGCGGCTCGCCGCGCAGTCGATTGCCAACCTTCCGTCGGACCAGCCTGTGTTGTTCGCCGACGATTTGACGGTCGAGATGCTGCGCGGGTTGCTGGCGCTCCGATTGGGCACGCTACCCGCTTCTTCCTAACCATCTTAATGTCAAGCGAGGTGCATGATGAGTATTTATCGACACTTCTCTGAAACCGAATTGGCGCTCTTGCGCGCACGCGCGGCGCGCACGGCCGGCGTCGCCGAAGACGAAACCGACGGCGACTTTGTAACGACTCTGCTCGTCACCCTACGCAACGAAACCTACGCCATCCCGATCACTTCGATCTCCTACGTGGAAGACTCGATCCCCGTCATTCCTGTGCCGTGCGTGCCATCGTTCGTCGCCGGCATCGCCAACCTGCGCGGGCACATCATCCCGGTGCTCGACTTGGCCGAACTCCTGGGCATTCCCGGCAGTTCGAGCGCAGCGGACATCCTGGTGCGCGCCTCCAACGACGAAATGACCGTCGCCTTCCGGGTCGAGGCGGTGGGCGAAGTCGCCGCCTTGGCGCTTGCCGATCTGGACCCGATCCCGGATATCTTGGACGCCGCCAAACCCGAATACTTGAGCGGCACCTTCCCGAACGGCGTTGTTCTGCTCAATGTCGATGCTATCCTGAGCGATCCGTCTTTGGAGATCAACGACGCGACAGAATAGATTGACCTCTGTCGAAAAAGCTGTTTTATTAACGATATGATGGCGAGGAATGACAATTGGTAGTGGCGACATGTTGACTGATGACTTGGTTTACCTCACCCCCTCACCCCCTCACCACGGTGTGGAGAGGGGGGATCAGAAGCGTCGGATCGCGGTCTTCTCTCCCTCTCCATGCAATGGAGAGGGGGGCGGGGGTGAGGTATCAGTTAAAAGTTTACCACTACCTGACAATTAAGGGGGGCGAAAACCCATGGAGTCAGAACAAGCCGCGCACGCTAACAATAAGACCAATCGAGTAAAGTATGCAAGACGGACCATAACTCTTATCATCTTCGTCGCCTTTGTGGTGGCCGTGATCTATGCCCTGATAGCCTTAAATTTACAAGCTTGGCAAATCCTTGCCCAGGGCCTTACCGCCACCTTCGGCGCTCTGGTCTTACTGACCGCGCTCGTGTTAATACGCCGGGGATATTTTGACTATGCCGGTTATCTGGCGGCGGCGACCGTTGCAGTCATCTTCCCGATTCTTGGGCTGTGGATCAGCGATTTCGCCTGGGTGTTGGGTTTTGGTAATATCGTGATGACGGCGGCAATGGCAAGCCTCTTTTTCACAGGCCGGCGGTTGCTGTGGGTCAGCCTGTTGGGCTTCGTGGGCGCTTGTGCAAACTTTGTCGTCGATGCCGCCGAATGGCCGCTCGAGCGCCTGCCGCTCGCCAAGGCCGGCCCTATACAAATCCTGGGCCCCGGCATCGTGACCTTCTGCACCCTCATCCTCGTCTGGCGAGGCATCCGCCTTTACCAGAACATCCAACGCATCCGGGTCCGGCTGTTGGTCGCCTTCGTCGTGATGGCGGCGCTCCCGGTGGGGATCCTGAATGGAATCACAGCCGTCGCCAATTTTCTAAACAACCAACAGCAAGCGCTGAACCAACTCGAATCGATCGTAACGCTCAAGACGGTCCAGATCGAAGACTGGCTGGATCGCCTGCGCAGCGATATCGCAAACGCCCTCTACCAGACCGAAGTACAGGAATGGGTCCTCCCGCTGTTGAAAGCAGCGCCCGGCTCGGATGCCCGCCCGGCTCTAAAGGAAAAGCTCATCGCGCACTTCGAGGAGTGGAAGGCCAATTCAGGCACCTTCGACCAAGCATTGATCCTGGACACGACGGGCGTCATCGTCTTCTCGACCGACCCGACCCAGGAGGGCAAAAATCACATCGACCAGCGCTACTTCCTGCACGGGCAAAGCGATTTCTATGTACAGCCGCCGACGGTGCTGTACGGGCAAACTCGCATCGCCACATCCCGGCCCCTGTTCGATGGCGCCGGCGCGTGGGTCGGCGTGCTGGCCGGCTACACCAGCCTGGAAAAACTCGGCGCGATCATGAGTGAGCAGACCGGGTTGGGTGAGACCGGCGAGACATACCTGGTGGCGAAAGATAAACGTCTGCTGACCGGTGTGCGCTATCCTGACCAGGCAGTGGAGCCGGGATATGCCCGGACCGAAACGGTCAAAGATGCGCTCGAAGACATCAACGCTCCCGGCGAGGCCCCCGCGCACCACATCGGCGCCGAGGCCTATGAAGATTACCGGGGCGTCTCGGTCATAGGCGTCCATCGCTGGATACCTCAGATCGAAGCCGTGCTGGTCGCCGAGCGCAACCTAGATGAGGTCAACTGGTCCTCCGCCGCCAACATCATTCTCACCGAGACGGCGATCTTTATCATCACGCTCATCGCCGCCATCGTCGTCGCGTGGTTCGTCACACAGAGCATCGTCAGACCGATTCACAACCTGGGCGAGACCGCCGCCCAAATCACCACCGGCGACCTGGAGCGCACGGCGACGATTATGCGAGATGACGAGGTGGGCGCACTGGCGCACGCTTTTAACACGATGACCCGCCGGCTGCGCGAGATGATCGCCCAGACCGCCGACGAGCGGAATCTGATGCGCACGCTCATCAACGCCATGCCGGACCTGGTAGCGATCAAGGACGCGCACAGCCGGATTCTGCTCGGCAATACGGCGCTGGCCGAGTTTATGGGCGCGCCATCGCCAGATGCGCTGATCGGCAAAACCGCCGCCGACTTCCTGCCGCCCGATGCCGGCGCCAAAGACATCGCCGACGAGCGCGCCGTGATCGAATCCGGCCAGGCCGTTTACAACCAGGAATCCTACACCCCCGACCTGCGCGGCAACGATCGATGGGTCTCGCTGACCAAAATCCCGCTCAACGATGGCGAAGGCAATGCCAGGCTGGTGGCGGTGACGCGCGACATCACCGAGAACAAGCAGCAGCGCCAGGCGCTCTACGAAAGCCAGCAGTTGCTTCAGTTGGTGCTCGATAACGTCCCGCAGTCCATTTACTGGAAGGATCAGAATCTCAGGTATATGGGCTGCAACCGCCAGTTTGCCGCCGACGCCGGCCTGGACTCGCCCGACGCGGTGATCGGCAAGACCGACTCCGACATGCCGTGGGCGGCGCAAGCGGCGCGCTACCACACCGACGACGCGCAGGTGATGGGAACCCAGACGCCGAAGATCAACCACGAAGAACCTCGACCCGCACCCGACGGCCAGACGAACTGGCTGCGCACCACCCGAGTCCCGTTGTACGACGCAACCGGGCGCGTGATCGGGATTCTCGGCAGCAACGAGGATATCACCGAGCAGAAGCGGGCCGTCGAAGCGCTGCGCCAGAACGAAGAAATGCTCAAAGCCGCCGTGGCCGAGTACCTGGAGTTCGTCCAGCGCGTCGCCCAGGGCGACCTGACCGTCCGGCTCGACCCGGACGGCAAGGACGGCGAACGGCGTCACAGCGACCTGCGGCAACTCAGCGCCAACCTGAATCACATGGTAGACAGCCTCAGCGCGATGGCCCGCCAGCTCCGGGACGTATCGGCGGAGGTCTCGGCAGCCGCCGCCGAAATCCAGGCCGCCGCCACCCAGCAAATCGCCAGCGCCACCGAACAGGACGCCGCCGTCACCCAGACCACCGCCACGGTCGAGGAGGTGCGCGTCACGGTGATCCAGACCGCCGAGCGGGCGCGCGGCGTCGCCGACGCCGCCCAGGAGTCGATCAAGGTGTCGCGCTCCGGCCAAGACGCCATCGGTGATTCCGTCGCCGGGATGCAGCGCATCCGCGAGCGGGTGGGCGACATCGCCCAGAATATTTTGATGCTCTCCGAGCACACCCAGCAGATCGGCGAGATCATCGCTGCCGTCAACGACATCGCCGACCAGTCGAAGATGCTCTCGCTCAACGCCTCCATCGAGGCAGCGCGCGCCGGCGAGGAAGGCAAGGGCTTCGGCGTGGTGGCGATGGAGGTGCGCCAGCTTGCCGAACAGTCGCGCGAAGCGACGGCGCGCGTGCGCGGCATTCTGAACGAAATCCAGGGCGCCACCAACACCGCCGTGATGGTGACCGAGGAGGGCACCAAAGGTGCCGACCGGGGCATGATCCTGATCGAGCATGCCGGCGCCGCCATCCAAGACCTGGCGGATATCATCGAACAATCGGCGCAGGCGGCCAACCAAATCGCGGCCAGCACCTACCAGCAGACCAACGGCATGGAGCAACTGGCGACGGCGATCCAGGCTATCCAGCAGGCTACCACCCAGATGACCGTCAGCACCCGCCAGGCCGAGCGCAGCGCCAAAGACTTGCTCGACATGGCGCACCAGATGGAAGAAGTGGTCGCGCGGTATCGTTTATCTTAGCGGCTACTCGTACTGTGGAGCGGGAAGAGATCATGACTCAAACGACGGCAATACAGGATGAAGGACAGGGACAGATCAATGCCGATATCCAGGCGCGCCAGGCAGCGTTTGGCCGGAATCTCAGCAAATACCTGGGATGGGCGACCATCCCTACGGTGATCTTGCCGATTATCGGGTGGCTGCTGCTGCCGTCTTATACCCAATTTCTCGTATTTGCCGGCGCGCCCCTGTTGATGGGCGCCGGCTCAGGGCTGTACCAGGTCTTTTGCCGCCGCAACCAACCCCAGCTTGGGGCCTACGGGTTTCTCGGATCCATCATCCTTGCCATGTTCATAGCGCCGCTCCCGGTGCCCGGCGTCATGCCGTCGGTCGGCGTGGGTTATCTCACGGCGATCATGGTGGGCTATCTGCTCCTGGGGAGCGCCAATACCCGTTGGATCATTCTCGCCAGCCTCGTGGCCCTCGGCGCCAGCCTCGTGCTGACCCACGCGCTGGCGCCGACCTGGCCGGCGCGCATCGACCCGACCGTCGAGTTGGCCGCCAGTGTGTTTATCAGCCTGGTCGCGCTGCCGACCGGCGCGCTCATGGCCCATTCGATTGTGACCGGTCAAGAGGAGCAGTTCCGCGAAGCGCAGCTGGCAACCCTGGAGATCGAAAAACGCATCGCCGCCGAGCAGGCGCAGCGCGCCCAACTCGAGCAGGCCAACGCTGAAATCCGGCAGCGCGCCGCCGCCGAACAGGCGCAGCGCGCCCGGCTGGAGACGGCCAACCACGAGATCGAAGCGCGCATCGCCGCCGAGCAGGAGCAGCACCGGCGTCTCCAGCAAGCCAGCGCCGAAATCGAGCAGCGCGCCGCCAAGGCGCAGGCGCAGCGCGAACACCTGGAGGCGACGGTCAAAAAGTATGTCGAATATATGCAGGCCGTAGGCGACGGGCATTTGAATATCCGGCTCGACCTGGGGGAGGCCGGGGACCCGAACGACGACCCGCTGTGCGTGTTGGGCCGGAGCCTAAACCAAACGACCGCCAGTTTGCAGCGCATGATTACCCATATGCGCAGCATGGCGGCGACCATATCGACGGCGGTAACCGAAATCCAGGCGGCCACCACCCAGCAGATCGCCAGCGCCGCCGAGCAAGACGCCGCCGTCGGCCAGACCATGACCACGGTCGAGGAGGTGCGCGCGACCGTGACCCAGACCGCCAACCGCGCGCGCAGCGTTGCCGACGCTGCGCAAGAGTCGGTCAGCGTGTCGCGCTTCGGCCAGGAGGCGGTCGACCATTCGATTGACGGGGTGCGGGATGTCCGTGACCAGGTGGGCAACATCGCCCAGAATATTTTGATGCTCTCCGAGCGCACCCAGCAGATCGGCGAGATCATCGCCGCCGTGAACGACATCGCCGACCAATCCAAGATGCTCTCGCTGAACGCCTCCATCGAGGCAGCGCGCGCCGGCGAAGAGGGTAAGGGCTTCGGCGTGGTAGCGATGGAGGTGCGCCAGCTCGCCGAACAGTCGCGCACCGCCACGCAGCGCGTTAACAGCATCTTGAAGGAAATCCAGAGCGCCACCAACAGCGCTGTGATGGTCACCGAGGCCGGCATGAAGGGCGCCGACTACGGCATGGCTTTGATCGAGCACGCCGGCGAAGCCATCCGGGACCTGGCGCAGGTCATCGAGCTGTCGGCGCGGACCGCCCACCAGATCGCCGCCAGCACCCACCAACAAGCCAACGGCATGGAGCAGTTAGCCGCCGCGATTGCGTCGATCAAGCAGGCCAGCGCCCAGACCGCCGCCAGTACGCGCCAGGCCGAGCGCAGCGCCAAAGACCTGCTCGATATGGCGCGCCAGATGGAACAAGCGGTCGCACGGTACCAGTTATAAAATAGGGCTTGGAAAGGTTATGAGTCTCGTCGTAGTAATACCGGTGTACCGGAAGCCCGCCTTGCGAGATTTGCTAGGAGAACTTCATGACCACGTCTGAAGATGACCTGATGCGCGAACTATTGGAAACGTTCAATGTGGAGGCCAAAGAACACCTGCAAAACCTCAACCAGGCTTTGCTGCAACTGGAGCGCCAGCCGGACGAGGAACGGCGGCGCGAACTGCTGCGCGAGGCGTTCCGGGCGGCGCACAGCTTAAAGGGCGCGGCGCGGTCGGTGGGCCTGGGCGAGATCGAGAAGCTGTCGCACGCCATCGAGAACGTTCTGCAAGCCGCGCGTGACGCCAACCAACCCCTTGGACCGGAAGTATGCGACGTTCTCTACGACGGGCTGGACGCGGCCGAGAAGCTGTTGGGCGGCCAGGAGGTCGAGATCGGGGCGCTGCATGGGCGGCTCGCGGCGCTGCTGGCGCCCGAAACAGCCCCGGCGGCCCAGACCGGCGCAGCGCCGGCCGAAGCGGCAAGCCCGGTCGATATCTTTGAAGAAGAACCCGAACCAGACTTTATCAGCGCGCCCGGCGGCGTGCCGGGTCACGGCGAAGCCCAGACCATCCGAGTAGCCGTGCAAAAGCTGGACGATCTGATGGCCCAGGCCGGCGAACTCATCGTCTCGAAGATCAGCGCCGAACAGCGGCTCTTAGAGGCCCAGCGCATTCGCGCGCAATTGGAGCAGTGGCCTAAGACCTGGCGCGACCTCAAGGCCCTGCTGCCCCGGCTCGCCGGCGCGCTGGGCGATACCGGGCTTCACCTGGTCGAGGTGCTCGCCGACCACAACGACTACATGCAGCAGGTCATCAGGATTTTCAACGAGCTTCAGCAAGCGCTGAACCGTGACGCCGTGCGGCTCGGCATGGTCTCTGGCGACCTGCAAGACGAAGTTCGCCGGGTGCGCATGGTGCCCTTTCGAACCCTTTCACTGGGCTTGCAGCGGACCGTGCGCGATGTCGCGCGCAAGGAGCACAAACAAGTCAACCTCCAGATTTTGGGCGAGGAGGTCGAGCTGGATAAGAAAGTGCTCGAAAACCTCAAAGACCCCTTGATTCATTTGCTGAACAACGCGGTCTCACACGGCGTCGAAGCCCCGGACGCGCGCACGGCGGCGGGTAAACCCACGGCGGGCCGGGTTACGATCACGGTGCAGCAGCGCGGCGGCGAGGTGCATATTGTGGTGCGCGACGACGGGCGCGGGTTCGACCTGGACGCCATCCGCGCGGCGAGCGCGGCGCGCCGCGGCCCCAGGCTCAGCGTGGACGCCAGCGCCGAACAGATTATTTCGCTGGCGTTTCTCGCCGGCGTCTCGACGGCGTGCGAGGTCACCCCGACGTCGGGCCGGGGCGTCGGGCTGGACGTGGTAAACAAACATCTCGCCGACATGCAGGGGCGCATCACGGTCGAAACCGCCGAGGGTAAAGGCAGCACCATCTGCCTCATCGTGCCGGCCTCGCTGACGATGACGCGCGGCCTGCTGGTGCGGGTCGGCGACGCGCGCTATGTGCTGCCGCTGCTTTCGGTCGAGAAGATCGAAGAACCGAAGGACATCTTTGCCGTCGAGGGGCGTTACATGCTTCCGTTCAACGGTAAATCGCTGCCCTTAACGACCCTGGCGGGCGCGCTGGGCCGGACGGCGGACAAGAGCAAACCGGCCGGCGAGATGCTGGCGCTGATCATCGCCGTCTCCGACCAGCGGATGGCGCTGCTCGTAGACGAAGTGCTTGACGAGTTAGAATTGGCGGAGAAACCACTGGGCAAGCCGTTAAGCCACGTGCGGAACGTGTCCGGCGCGGCGCTGCTGGGAAACGGCGAACCGGTCGTCATCTTGAACGCAGCGGACCTGGTGAAGTCGGCCAAAAAGGCCAGCCCGCATGCGGTGTCGATCATCGAAACTGCGGCTTCCGATCCAAAGCCTAACGCGCACGTCCTGATCGTTGACGACTCGATCACCACCCGCACCCTGGAAAAAAATATCCTCCAGGCAGCCGGCTACCAGGTCACGACTGCCATCGACGGCATAGAGGCCTTAGAGCGCCTGGAGAACAACTCGATTGATATCATCGTGGCCGACATCGAGATGCCCAACATGGACGGCATCGATTTTACGAAGCAGGTGCGTGAGAGCACAGCTTACCGTGAGATGCCGGTGATCCTGGTCACCTCGCTGGAGAGCCGCGAGAACCGCGAGCGCGGCATGTTGGCCGGGGCCGACGCCTACATTGTCAAACGCGGCTTCGACCAGGCCGAGCTGCTCGCGACCATTGAGCAGTTTTTGTAAGGAGCGCCGGGCATGGCTCAGCCGTTGAGGGTGTTACTAGTGGATGACAGCCCGACCGCGCGCCGGCTGTTGGCGAACATTATCGACGCCGCGCCCGGTATGGAGGTAGTCGGCGAAGCAGTCAATGGGCGCGACGCGGTCCGGTTGGTGGAGGAGCTACGCCCCGACGTCATCGCTATGGACCTGGTGATGCCGGTTATGGACGGGCTGGAGGCCACGCGCGAGATCATGCATGCCACCCCGACGCCCATCGTCGTCATCAGCGCCAGCCTGGAACACCGGGAGACCGACGTGGCTTTCGAGGCGATCAACCGGGGCGCGCTGGCCGTCTATCAGAAGCCGCCCGGCCCGGCCGATCCCGAATACCCGGCAAAAGCCGCCGAACTGGTCAGCGCGCTCCGCTCCATGGCGGGCGTGCAGGTCATCCATCACTGGAAGCGCGCCGACGGCCAGTTTGTCGCCGGCGCGCCGCTCGACCTGATACGGGTCAAAAGCCTGTCCGCCGGGTCTACCCGGTCGCCGGAGATCGTGGCGGTGGCGTGTTCGACCGGCGGCCCGGCGGCCCTGCGTGTCATTCTTGGCGGCCTGCCGGCAGATTTCCCCGTGCCGGTCGTGGTCGCACAGCACATCGCTGCCGACTTCGTGCCCCCGCTGACCCAGTGGCTCGCGACGGTGACACGGCGGCGAGTCGTCGTCGCCGCCCAGCGCGCCGGCCTGGAACCGGGCGTCGTCTACTTGGCGCCCGGCGACGCCCACCTGCGCCTGACTGCCGGGCGGCGCTGCGCCCTGATGACCGATCTTGCCGGCGTCGCGGCGCGCTACGTGCCGTCCGGCGATATTCTACTCGAATCGGTTGCGCAGGTTTACGGCCCCGACGCAATCGGGGTTGTGCTGACCGGTATGGGCGACGACGGCGCGCACGGTCTGTACGCCATGCACCAGGCCGGCGCCTGTACCGTTGCCCAAGATGAGAAAACTTCAGTAGTATATAGTATGCCTCATGAAGCTATCATTCGCGGAGCAGTAAAGCACATTTTACCCTTGCCCGAAATCGCCCAGGCGTTGGCGCGTCTGGTCAAAGAAGGCAGCGGTTGTTAAGTGTTGACGGTTACGGGTTAGGAGACGATAGCAATGAAGACACCCCTGGTTCTGATCGTGGAGGACAGCCCGACGCAAGCCCGGCAGATTTCGGCAAACCTGGCAAAACACGGCATACGCAGCCTGGTCGCGGGCGACGGCCCCGAAGGGCTGCGCGCGGTTGACGAACAAAAGCCCGATTTGATTGTGTTGGATATTAATCTGCCGACAATGGACGGCTACCAGGTCTGCCGGCGTCTGAAGCGCGACCCCAACACGGCATCGATCCCGGTGATCATGCTCACCGAGTTCGACGGGTCGGGCGCGACGATGCGCGGCCTGGAGGCGGGCGCGGATGATTACATTCCGAAAGATGTGTTTGCAGTCGAGAACCTGATGGCTACCCTGGAAGCGTTTGGCTTGGTCGCGGGTGGAGGCGAGTAATATGCCGGCGGAGAGCATTCAAATCGAAGGCCCGTTTGACGTGGCGATTGCGCGCAACCGGCTGCGTCGCAAGGTCGCCGAGCAGGGTTGGATGCCGACTTTCCGGGCGCGCGCGGCGGCGGCGCTGACCGCGATGGCCGAACTGATCCTGTTCTCGCAGGCGTGCGGCTCCATCGACATGTCGATTGTCGACCGCGAAGGGAAGACCGGCGTCGAGCTGGCGGGCGGTGTAAGCTGGCCGGACAGCCGGTACGTGTGGCTGGATGAAGCGCGCAGCCGCCTGGCGCGCGTCACCGATGAGTTGGAAATTGTCGATACACCGGACGGGCCGCGGATCGTGGCGCGCGTATGGTTATATCAAGACGAGGGACGCCGATGAGTAAGCACACCAAGAATCCAGAGCCAAAAGGTACCGATGAGGCGGTAAAGTATTATTTGAGCTTCCGGGTCGGGCATCAGTGGTACGGCGTCGATGTCGATGACATCCTTGAGGTGATGCACTTTATGACGCTGGCCGAACTGCCCGGCACCCCGCCGGATGTGCTGGGGCTGCTGACCTTCCGGGGCGAAATCATGCCGGTGATCGATCTGCGCATCCGCTTCGGCGCCGGCGACGCCGGGCTGCGGCTGGATACCCCGATCATCGGGATTCACACGCCGGAAGGCCCGCTTGGGCTGGTCGTCGATGACGCCGACGATGTAGAGGAGGTCGCGCTGTCGCAGATTTCGGCCCAAACGCGCACGGCCTCGCCCTACGTGACCAGCGTCGCGCGCCTGGCCGACCGGCTCCTGCTCTTGCTCGACACCGAACTGCTGCGCGCGCAGACCCGGTTGGGCGCTGCCGAAGCGGTGGTCAAGGCCGGCGAGCCGGCGGGAGCGCCCTCAAATGAACCTTAACGCGCTCGTGGCCGCGCTCAAGAGCGCCCAGCCGGCCGTCAGACGCAACGCGGCGCGTATTCTAGGCATGGTCGAGGAGACACGCGCGCTCGACGCGATCCGGGCGCGCTACGGCGCCGAGGCCGACTCTGCGACGCGCCCCATCCTCGCGTGGGCCGGGAAGCGGCTGTTCGAGGCGCAGCAGCGGGGCTACAGTACCATCGACGAAATCTTCCGCCGCTTCAAACTGGACCGGGAGCTTGAGCATCTGCACGAAAAAGACGAAGCCGAAGCGCTGAAGCGCCTGCAACACAAGCTCGATATGCAAACCCTATCCGACCAAAGCTCGGCCAAAAGCGGGCTGGTCGTCGGGGCCAGCATTGCCTTTGGGATAGGAATGCCCACCGCCGGGTTAGTCGGCTCTAATTTGGGCGAAAGCGACCGGGTTCAGGGCAGCACCTCCCGCGTTCCGCCCACCTGCCCCTCCGATGCAAACGTCGCCGTGTGGCTCCAGCGCCTGCGCCAGAGCGACGACGCCCTGACGCGCGAGCGCGCCGCCGTCGAGCTGCGCGCCCTCAACAACCCGGCGGCCCTACCCGACCTGGCGAACGCTTTTCTCGACGACCCCGCGCCCCAAGTGTGCGAACTGGCCGAACAGGCCGGCAAGGCGCTTTACCTGGGCGCGATCTACTGGGAGATGAGCCAGGACGGTTCGATAGACGAAGAGTTTCAGCGGCGCGCCGACGCCGCCGGCCGGCCGGCGTCCAAGAAAAAGCCGGGCAGCGGCTCCGCGCCGCATTCCCCGGAAGATATCAGCGCCCTCCTGCGCAAAGCCGAGGCCAGCCGGAGCCGGCGCAAGAAGAAATAGCCGCCGACAGGGTAAACGCCGGTCAAACGTTTATCTAACGTCATTCATCCTCCCCGCCTATCGCGTAAAGTGATAAGTGAGCATGATAGGGCTGTATCCAACCGGATTCAATCCTATCATGCAGGAGAAGCGCAGGATGAAAAACGTTCACTCAAAAGCAAGTATTGTTCTCGGCATAGCAATCCTGCTCGGTCTGGGCGCCGGAGTCGCCGGCGCGCATCCCGCCCGGCAGGACGACGGCGCGCTGCCCCCCACCATCATCACCTTCAGCGCCGACCCCGGCACGGTCACCGTAGACGAGGCCGAATCGGGCCAGAAACCGGTCGAATTATCGTGGTACACCACCGGCGTCACCGAGGCGCACCGGCTGGAAATCCAGGGCTACGACCTCGACGCCTGGACGCCTTGCCTGCCGGACGCCGGGCCGCTGCCCGCCGCCGGGTCGTCCACTATACCGGTCAAGCACCCGGCGGACTTTGGGCCACCCACCTACCGGCTGGTGATCCGGGACGCCGCCGGGCAAATCGTCGATGAGCGCATCCTGACCATCCCCTACACAGCCGCGCCGGCCGGCATCGGCCCGGTCACCGGGGGGAGCGCGCCGCCCGCGCCCGAAATCCGGCACTTCGCCGCCGACGTGACCAGCCTCGATATCGACGCGCTGCGCGAGCAGCCCGCACCGGTCACCGTAAGCTGGCAGGTGGACAACCGCACCCCCACCTCGAACCTGGTCTTTGAGCAGGTGCTCGGCGACGGGCGCGCGGTGGCAGTGGAGAAGCCGCGCGCGCATTTGTGGGTGCCCTCCGAAGGTCAAGGGTCGGTGGCGCTCCTTGCGCCCGACACGGCCGGCGCGCCGCTCACGCTGCGGCTGCGCGTCATCGATCTGGTGAACGGCGAAGTGCTCGACGAAGCGACCCTGGCGATTGAATTGATCGACGCGAGCGCCGGGCCGGGCGGCGAGGCAAGCGATGTGATGGGCGGCGGCTACATTCTGTCGTTCAGCACCGAGACGGAAACCCTCGACGCCAAAGCGCTCGAACAGGGCACGGCGCGGGCAACCGTCGCCTGGCAGGTGGTCAACCGCCCGCCGGACACCGATCTCGTCTTCGAGCAAATCCTGCCCGACGGCGGCGCGATCCCGGTGGGACTGCCGGGCGCGCCATCTGCCGGGCGCGGCGAGATCGCGCCGGCGCTGCCGAGCGGCGCAGCCGCCGCCCTCACGCTGCGGCTGCGCCTGGTCGACCGCGCGACCGGGGAGACGCTCGACGCGCGCACCCTGGCGCTGGATATTTTCCGCTCGCCGCAGCTATCCTTTACGGCTACGGCCACGCCCACGGCGGAACCCTCGCAAGGGCTGCGGGTCGTTGCCTTCGCCGCCGCGCCGGATACCGTGACGGCCGGCGGCACGGTCACACTGCGCTGGGAGGTCAGCGGCGCGGCGAGCGTCGCCCTTTCGATGCAAGGCCCGTCGGGCGCATACACCGACGCGCGGACCGACCTCGCCGGCGCGGGGGCCTGGGAGGTCGCCATCCCAGAAGCTTACGGCGGCGCGGTGATCTTTCAACTCAGCGCGGCGGGCGCCGGCGGCGCGAAGGCCACGGCGCGCACGTCGGTCACGGTCGCCTGCCGGCATGTCTATTTCTTCGCGCCGCCGAGCGACGAGGCGGGATGTCCGGCCGGCGAAGCGACGACCGCCGGCGCCGTGTTCCAGGTCTTCGAGGGCGGCTACATGATCCGCCGCGCCGATACCGGCGATATTTACGTTCTGATCAACGAATCGAGCCGGTTGGAGCGCTACCCCGACACGTGGACCGAAGGCGAGACCGTCGAGATAAGCGAGACGCCGCCCGGCGGTTTGGCAGCGCCGGAGCGCGGCCTGGGCAAGGTCTGGGCGGGAAACGGCCCGGTGCGCGCGGCGCTGGGCTGGGCGACCGGGCCGGCGCAAAACTATACCATGCAGGCGCAGGCGAGCGCAGCCGAGGGCGCGCGCACTTACTTCACGTGGCCGCTCGACGCGCGCACACTGTACGTCGCCGGGGATACGTGGGGTTTTGTGCCATAGTCGAAAAGCGCTGGTATGCTTGTGGCTGAAAAGCGAACGGGGAGGTGAGCCGTGAAAAAGATCGCAGGGTTCTTCATCATCGCGTTGGCGGCGCTGAGCATCGGCGTGGCATACGCCGCGCAGGATTTGCCCATGCCGCCGCCGGCCATTATCCTCTTCGACGCCCAAGCTGACCCGGTGTCCTTGCAGCAGGTCGAAGCCGGCGCGACCGAAATGATGCTCGCGTGGCACGTCATCAACGTGCGCCCCGGCGACCGGCTGCGCCTGGAGATGTACCGGGGGCGCTCGTGGGTCGCGCTGACCGAAGCAAACGAAGTCCTGCCGGCGGTCGCAGCGCGGGCCGTGACGATCACCCACCCGATGAACTTTGGCCCGCCGACCTACCGGCTGTCGATTGTCGATGCCGCCGGCGCGGTCATCGACGAGCGCACCGTCGTCATCCCATACGGTGCCCGTCCGCCGGAGAACCCGCCGGAGATCGTCTCGTTCGCCACGCGCGCCGCCGGCATCGACGCGACCGCGCTGCGCGGCGGCGCGGCCTGGATACCGGTCACGTGGGAGGTCATCAACCGCCGGCCGACTGCCAACCTGGTCTTCGAGCAAATCCACGACGACGGCAGCGCTACGTCGGTAGAACTGCCGCGCGAGAGCTACTGGGTCGCCTCCGCCGGTGAGGGCATCGTCGCGCCCTTCGCCGCCGCGCCGACCGACCAGGTGGTCATCCGTTTACAAGTGGTCGATGTGATCACAGGCGAGGTTTTCGACACGGCAGAGATCACGCTGGCGGTCACCGGCAATCTGGCCGGCGCGCCTGTGCTGACGGCTACGCCGCTGCCCGGCGCCGCAACGCAAACCGGCGCCGGGCCGACGGTGGTTTCCTTCACCGCCGCGCCGCAAACCGTCCAGCCCGGCGGCGAGGTGCTGCTGCAATGGGAAACCCGGAGCGCGCAGCGGGTCTGGATCGAGCAGTTCAAAGCCGATACGGTAGGCGCAGGATTCACGCAGTACACGCCGGCCGACCACCTCTACGCCGACCTGCCGCTTACCGGCTCGCTCAAGGTCACTCTACCGGGCGACTACACCGGCAAGGTGGCGACGTTCATCCTGGTAATGGACACCTACAATGTCAGCGCACGCGGGCCGGGCGCGCGGGTCGATGTGCCGGTGGTGTGCCAGGGTGAGTTTTTCTTCGCCGGCGGCACGGGCTGTCCCGCCGGCCCGGTCACAGAGGTCGCCGGGGCATACCAGGCTTTCGAGACCGGCCATATGCTCTGGCGCAGCGACACCGGGCAAGTCTACGTGCACTACTCCAACGGCACCGCCGCTTACTACTCGCAGAGCGATCTCGACGCGATGGCCGACAACCCGGTCGCCGACGCCGCGCCGCCCGGCCAGTACAAACCGATCAACGCTTTCGGGCGGGTGTGGGGCAACTCTGCCGAGGTGAAGGTGCGGCTGGGGTGGGCGGTCACGCCGGAGCAGGGCTACACGATGCAGATTCAGACCGCGCTTCAAGCGGCGCCGGCGGCGCACGATTACCTGACCCTGCCCGACGGCCAGATCATCGGCACCGGGGCGGGCCAGTGGGAGTTTAAGTAGCGGGAGCCGGGACCGCGCTAATAATCCTTTTCGGGGGGCAGCGTAAAACTGAACACGCTGCCCTTCCCGATTTCGCTTTGCACCGTGACGCGCCCGCCGAGCTTTTCGACGATGCGTTTGACAATCGAGAGGCCCAGGCCGTGCCCCTTGGCGCTGACCTGGTTAAGCCGGGTGAACGGCGTAAACAACCGGGCCTGGGCTTCTTCGCTCAAGCCTTCGCCGTTGTCGCGCACCCAGAAGCGCGCCATACCGTCCGGCTCGACCTCGGCGCCCAGTTCCACGCGCGGCGGCGCGCCGCCGTACTTCAGCGCGTTGCTCAGGTAGTTGACCCAGACTTCCTCGACCCAGGGCGCATACCCTTCGGCCAGCGGCCACTCATCGACGGCGACGATAATTTCGGCCTGGTACTCGTCGATCATGTTCGTCAGGCGCTTTTGCACCTGCGCGATGATTCCGGGCATGTCCAGAATGTAGGTGTCGATCTCGTCGAGCTTGCGCACGCTGGAGAGCAGCAGTAGCTCCTCGATGATGTTATGCATCCGCCCCCCGCTGTGAGCGATTTCGGTGATATGCTCCCGGCGCTCGTCTTCGGACATATCCGGGAAGCTGTTGAGCATGGTTGCGTGCCCGACGATGACGCTGAGCGGGTTCTTCAAGTCGTGCGCCACGCTGTGCGCAAAGGCGTCGAGTTCCTCATTGCGCAGGCGCAGCGACTCGATCAACCGGGCGTTGTCGATGGCGATGGCCGCCGACGCCGCGAGGGTTTCGGTCAGTTCGCGCTCGGCCTCGCTGAAACTGCCGTTGCGCTTGTTCACCACTTCCAGCACGCCGATGATCTCGCCGCGAATCCATAGCGGCACCGCCAGCAGCGATTTGGTTTGGAAGCCGGTTTCGTCGTCCACGCTGGCCGTGAAACGTTCGTCGCTGCGCGCGGCGTTGGCGATGACACTCTCGCCCTGCTGCCCCACCCAGCCCGCGATCCCCTGGCCCGGCTGCAAGCGCATATTGACCAGGGTTTCATCAACGCCCTTGTGAACCGCCGCCTTGCACACCAGCGAATCTCTGCGGTCCTCGTCCCAAAGCCACACCGAACTGCCCGCCGCGTTAATCAACTGGATGATCGAATCGAGCAGCAGTTCGAGCACCTCCTGTAAATCGAGCATCGCGGTGAGCGCCTGGCCGGCCCGGTTGAACAAGGCCAGGTCGCGGTTACGCTTCTGGAGGGTGGCCTCAGCCTTCCGGCGCGCCAGGGTGCTGGCAAAAATCTCACCCACGATCTTAAACAACGTGATATTGTCCGCCGGCCATTCCTTGTCGTCGTACACCGACTCGACGTTCAGCAGCCCCATCACAGCGCCGCGCGTATAGAGCGGCACCGCCGCAAAGGACCGGATTCCGTGAGCCTGGAAATAGTTATAAGATGCGCGGGCCTGGGGCGGCAGCTTCTCGACGTGCATGACCTGCACTTCGCCGCGCCGGCTCAACTGCTCCAACCACCACGGCAGCGAGGGCGTGATATTGGCTGACTTGGCAAGGCGGTTTCTCGAAAGCGTCCCGCCGATATGCCACGCATGGGTGAGCCGGGCTTCTGTCAAATTCTCGTCGAACTGGAACACAGAGCACCGGTCTGCGCCGACGAACTCGCCCACGGTTTGCAAGGCCTGGTCGATGCCGGTGTCGATCTCGTCCGCTTCGAGGTCGAGAAACTTGGTTGAGATGTTGGTAATGAGTTCTTCGAATACGATGCGGTATTGGAGCGCCCGCTCATTCTGTTGGCGCTCGGTTATGTCGCGCAGGACCAACAGGCGTCCGGAAAGCAGCACGCCCCGGCAGAACGGCAAGATGCGCAAGTCGAAATCGTGCTGGGCGTCCCCGATGCGGCGCGCAAACTCAACCGCCCCGTTGGGCGCTGCCTGGCCGCGCGCGACCCAGTCGTAGTAGTCAGGATACAGCCGCGTGACCGGAAACCCGATCACCTCGCACACCGGGCGGTCCAGGATTCGCCGCGCCGCTGCGTTGAGGTCGATCACACGATCCTGCACGTTCAGCACGATCACCGCATCGCTCATGCTTTCGATCACGGCGCTGTAAGACACCGGCGCAATATCCAGGAAGCGAAAACGCGACAGTCCCCACGACCAGATGACGCCGGCGACCGCGAAGCCCAGCGGCGGCGTCAGGCCCGGCTCCGGCAGTCCCCAGTCGACGCCCAGGTGATTGAGCACATAAATACCCATCGGGACGAACCCGCCGGCCAGCGCCGCCGCGACCTGCCCGCGCTGGGTGCGCGGCGCCCGCATCCAGGCCCGGACCAGCAAAACCAGGCTTCCCCCGATCAATATCTGGACAAGATTATTGTAAATCCGCTGCCAGGCGCCCAGCGTCGAAAGCAGCACGGTGTAGTCGCCGCCGATACTCAAGCGCAAATCACGCCAGATCAGCCCATGCGCTTCATTGGTCCAGACCAGCGCCAGCGTCGCCGCCGGCGCAGCCAACAGCAGCGCCAGGCTGCGGCGGGTCAGCCAGGATTCGCGCCCGGTATATACCAGCACAAATACCAGCCACGCGACCCAGACCGTCTCGGCGCCGATGAACTTCACCTTGGCGGCAAACACTTTGGCCGGCAGCGTCGTCATACTCAATTCGACCGTGTACCCCGCCGACCAGAGCGCCGCGCATGCCATCAGCAGCGCGAACGGAAGCGCCGCCGGGACCTGGCGTCGCCGCCAGGCCAGGAGCGCCAGCGCAGCCATGATTATCGTAGACGCGAGCGCCGCAAAGGTATAGGGTGTGTGTTGCAACATTGCACTCAAGCTGATATCTCTTGAGCCAAGCCAATCAAAACATCCGTTAATATACTACCCAGAAAGTATTGATACGACAAGCATTATCAATGATACGCTTAAAAGCTCCAATGCGCAATTCATGCTCACCGGCAACGGAACTGCAAAAAGCTAAAAATTCATGTTGAACTGCGCACATTTTCTATGCTATACGCCGGGGCGCGTGGTTTCATGAGTTAATATTCAATATTCTTCTGCGTTGTGTGCGCAGTTTGTACACGTCCCGGCGGCGGCCGGCGGGCCTATGCCCCATAAGAACCGCGTAAGATTTCCCTAAAAGGCATGGATTTAGGCGCAAGAACGCCTAAAATATTAGGTATGATGCTTTTACCAGATTACCGGGTTAGACAGCGCGATTACCTCCTTGAGATCAGCCGGGCGATTACGGCGCAGCTCGATCTCGACGAAGTGCTCCGGCGCATCCTGCGCGCATCGACGACCATGCTCGTCGGCCAGGCGGGCTTGATCGCACTGCAAGGCGACGAAGGGCTGCGGGTGCGCGCCGTCTACGGCATCAGCCAAGCGATGTTGGACCACTTCAGCCCGCTGCTGACCGACATTTCGATCCGCGCCGACGGCGACCTCGACATCCCTAAGCTCGACGAAAAAATTCAAAAACTGGCGCAGGCGGTCGATTTGCGCCAGGTAGTCGCCCTGCCGATGTCGGTAGGAAGTGAGTTCGTCGGCGTGATCTACATCTTCCGCACCTACGGGGGCAGCTTCTCGCGCAATGACCACCGCGTGCTGGAGAGCTTCGCCGACCAGGCCGCGATTGCCGTCCACAACGCGCGTCTGTACGCCGGCGCGCAGCGCGAGCGCAAGCGCTTCGAGGCCATCCTGGAACACGCCGCCGACGGCGTGATGATCCTGACGCCCGACCTGCAAATCGAATCGTTCAACCGCGCGCTGAGCCAGATCACCGGCCGGCGCGCCGAGCAGACCATCGGGCGCGACCACGACGACGTGATCGTTTGGCGCTGCTGTGCGCCGGGCGCCGATATCCATGCGGCGCTGGCGGCCGGCTGGCCGGCTCCCCCTGCCGGCGAACGGCCCACCGATACCCTTTATGTGGAAGGCGACCTGGTGCGACCGGACGGCACGACCATCAGCGTCGGCGTCACTTATGCGCCGCTTCTCGATGCAAAAGGCGACCTGGTTAACGTGATCGCCAACGTGCGCGATATTACGCACTTCCGCAAAGCGCAGGAGATGACCAGCACCTTCGTCTCGGTGATCTCGCACGAACTGAAGACGCCGGTCGCGCTCATCAAGGGCTACGCCAGCACTCTGCGCCGCGAAGACGCCGCTTGGTCGCCGGAAACCCTCCAGCAGAGCCTCAAAGTGATCGAGGAGGAGGCGGATCGCCTCACGACGCTGATCGACAACCTGCTGCAAGTCTCGCGCTTGCAGAGCGGCGCGTTTGAGGTCGATCTGAGCGGCGACGTGGCGCTCGACCAACTGGCGAACCGGGTCGCGGAAAACTTCCGCACCCAGACCGGCAAACATACGATTGTCGTAGACTTCCCCGCCGGCTTCCCGAAGGTGCCCGGCGACGAGGCCAATCTGCGCCACGTGCTCGATAATCTGGTGGGCAACGCGATTAAGTATTCGCCCAACGGCGGCGAGGTGCGCATCAGCGGCACGGTGCACGATGACAAAGTATGTGTAAGTGTAACCGACCAGGGGGTGGGAATACCGTACGATGAGCTGGAACGGATATTCGAGCGCTTCTATCGCATCGACGACGCGCTCACCCGCAAGACCCAGGGCACCGGCTTAGGGCTGTACCTGGCGAACGCGATCATCGAGGCGCACGGCGGAGATATCTGGGCAGAAGGCAAGCCGGGCGAAGGCGCGACCTTCACCTTTTCGTTGCCACGATACCCCACACCGAGTATGCTATAATTCGCGTCTGTAACGACCTAGCAAACGGAAACGGAGTAACCCCAGTGCATAATATGACCTGCCCCAATTGCAGTCAACCTTTCTCGGCCATTCTCGAACAAGTTATCGACGTTGGTTCGAACCCGCAAGCCAAACTACGCCTGCTCAATAACGAGCTTAATGTGCTCACCTGCCCGCACTGCGGCTTTCAATTCGCCGCACACGCGCCCCTGATCTACCACGACGGGAGTAAAGAACTCCTCGTCACGCACGTACCGATGGAGCTTAGCCTGTCCCAGCCCGAGCAGGAGCGCATCATCGGGCAGTTGCAGCAGGCGCTCATCAACAGTCTGCCGCCCGAACAGCGCCGGGGTTACATGTTCACCCCCAAGCGCGCGCTGACTTTGCAAAGCCTCATCGACCAAATCCTCGACGCGGACGGCATCACCGCCGAGGTGCGCCAGGCGCACCGGGCGCGGCTCGAACGGATCGAGATGCTGTTGGAGACGCCCGAAGACCAGCTCGCTACGGCCATCCAGGCGCACGACGACGATATCGATGCGGAGTTCTTCCAGGCGCTCAGCGCCGCCGCCCAACTCGCGGCGCAGCGCAACAATCGAGAAAAGTACGAGAAGATAGCGCTGCTATACGACGCGCTGATCGAACATTCGACCGTCGGGCGCGAGATCATGATGACGGTCAAGAGCCATGATGCAGCGTTGGCATGGGCGCAGGAAGAGCTCCAGGCGTTGGGCGAGGATGTGACCCGCGAACAACTGATCGACCTGGTGGTCGAGACGAGCGAAGATGACCAGCGCATCTCGGCGCTGGTGAGCGTGGCGTGGCCGCTGATGGATTACCAGTTCTTCCAACGATTGACCGAGCAGATCCAAGCCGCCCCACCTGCCGAACAGTCACGCCTGGAAGCGCTACGCGCCCGTCTGAACGAGCTTGCGGTCGTCATCGAGCAGCAGAACCGCGCCGCGCTCGAACAGGCCGCCAACGTTCTACGTGCGCTGCTCCAGGCGCCGGACCTGGATACGGCGCTGGCGCGGTACGCCGCCGACATCAACGAGGTATTTTTGTCGGTGCTGATCGCCAACCTCCAAGCGGCGGAGCAGGCAAAAGATATCAGCGCCAGCGCCAAGCTCAAACTCATCTACGAGCGCGTGATGGCGCTTTTCCAGGCGCAGTCGCCGCCCGAAGTGCAGTTCCTTAACGCGCTGCTCAACGCCGAAGACGACGCCGAAGCCTATGCGCTCATCGACGCGCAGGCCGGGCAGTTCGGCCCCGAACTCCTGGAACTGATGGACGTGTTGATCGACGATTTGAAGCAGGGCGGTCGTTCGGAGACGAGCGAGCGGCTCGGCGAACTGCGCGGAAAGGTCGAAGCGGTGGTTAGCGGCTGAGGCCAATCTCAGTAGGGACACGCGACGCCGGGCGCAGCCCGCGCCGTGTCCCTACACAATCAATGATCACTCTTTCTCCATCCTCCTTCTTCATCTTCTCTCTGTGCCCTCTGTGTCTCTGGGGGTGAAAAGACTTTTTTCCTCACCTTACCGTGTCTGCGCCGCCGCCAGCGCCAGCGCCCACGCTCCGACCTGCGCGGCTTCCCCGGCGTCCGGCGCGCCTTCCAGCACCGCCGCAGCCGCCAGCCCCTCCTCAACGCAGCCGCCGACAAACCACGCCAGCGCGCCGTTCTCAGGGCCGCTGAGCGCGAGCGACGCATGGCCGATGATATCCGTGCACCCTTCGACCATCTCGCCTACATCGCCCACATCGCTTGCCGCGAAAGCCGCGCGCATCGCATCCTGCACCTGCGCGGCGACCGTCCGCCGCATCGCCGTTTCGGATCTGCCGGGCGCGCGCGTATCCGAGACCAGGTAAAGCGCCGGCAGCGTCCCGCCATTGATCCCCGCCGCCGCCGCGCGCACCATCTGCGCCGGGCTGACCGTGAGGCCGGCTTGCCCCAGGCCCGCCGCCGCCGGGTCGCCGACCGGCGCCGGGGTGGGCAGTTGCCCGGCCGGCTCGATCAGCGGCGGCGGATCGAACAGGCCGAAATCGACAAAGGCAGCCTCCAGCCCGGCGGCACGCAGCGCCTCGCCCACGGCGGCGAAGGGCGCCGGGCAGGCGTGGGCGTAGGCGTCCGCCAAATCGACGAGTGGGCGGTCCGGCGGGCGCGCACAGACCAGCGTGATCGACGCGCCGTTCAGCTTCAGATCGACCGGTTCGGCGGCGCGCCCGGCGTCGAAGACCAACGGTTCGTTCCAGTCCAGCGCGGCGGCAAGCGCCACCGTTTGCAGCGCACCGCCCGGCTGGTAGCGCCCCTGCGTCGCCCGGTTGAGCAGCGGCGCGGCGGGGTCGTCGGTTAGTTCGTCCCAGCGTTCGTCCAAGGTATTGGGGTCAAAGGTCGGGCTGCTGACCATCGCCAGCACCGCGCCCGTCTTCGCATCGACGACGATCACTGCGCCCGCCCGGTCGCCCAGCATCTCCGCGACGGCAAGCTGTACATCCAAATCCAGCGTCAACTGCACGTCGCCGCCGCGCCGCGTGCGGTGGAGCAGTTCGTCCCACGCGCCGTAGTCGCCGCGCAGCGCCGCGTCATACGCCGCTTCGACGCCGCTTATGCCGTAGCGCAGGCTGTAGTAGCCGGTGGCGGGCGCTGCCTGGGGATACGGGTAGGCGCGCGTGTAGAAACCGTCCGCGCCGGCCGTGGAGACGGCAAGCGGGCGGCCCTCCCGGTCGTAGATCGCGCCGCGTGCGATGGCGCGCTCGGCATCGACCAGGCGCGGGTTGTCGTCGCGGGCCAGGAGATCGGGCGCACGGACCACACCCCAATAGCCGAGCACGGCGGCGACGGCGGCAAATGCGAGCAAGATGGCAATGGCGAGGCGGTCCAGTTGGCGGGTCATGATCTTCTTTCCGCTGCGGGCGGCGATTTGCGTCTGTCTATCTTATCGTATCGCGTGCGCGGTCGATTCGCACTCATCGCCGCCGCGCTGGAACATCGGCATGTCGGCATGGAGAGAAGATGCAGGGTCGAAGAAAGCCGCCTCCCGGTCGAGCAGTTCAAAGCACTTGGGCACGCGCATTGTGTGGCCGTAGTGCAGCGGCGGGAGCCGGTCACCGGCGAAGAAACCCGCGTCCAGCGCTTCGACGCCGGGGTGCGGCGTGAGATCGTCGCACGTCACCAGGTAAATGAGCAGCGCCATGTGCACCTTGGCGCGCGAACCCCACTGCGGCCCGTCGAAGACGCCCAGCAACCGCCTGACCTCGCCGCGCAGCCCGGCTTCCTCCCACAGTTCTCTCAGCACGGCCTGCGAGAAGTCAACGCCGATCTCGGCCAGGCCACCCGGCAGCGCCCAGAGTCCGGTGTCGCGCCGCCGGATGAGCAGAATCTCGCGGCGCACGTTGAGGACGACCGCCTCGACGCCGATGGCCGGCGAAGCGCGCAGCCACGGCTCCGCCTCGAAGACCGCGCGGACCACTTCGGCCGGCTGCCCCTCGGCGAGCGCGGCGATTTTGGCGGCCAGTTCCATGATGCGGTGCGCCCGCTCCACTTCGTAGACGTTGCCGGCGAAGTACTTGCCGAGCGAGGCCATGCCGCGCATTTCGTCGGCGATCAAGTATAGGGTCTGCTGTAGCTCGCTCAAGATGCCGCATCCTCTGAAAATAAGATTTTGAACCGCGAATAACGCCAATAACACAAATAAAGATTCTTAATTCGCGTCCATTCGCGTTATTCGCGGTTAAATTTTCATCCTCTTGTGGTGTCGCACTGCAACATAGACAACTCCCTTGTCGCCTGGTCGCCCCACGCGACCTCGTCCCAGTTCCAGGTCGCAGCCGCTTCCTCCCAGATATCATCCGGTATAACGGCGCAGCCGTCAAACCCGGCGCGCGCCGCCAATTCGTGAGCATATGAGAAAAAGTCCCGGACGATATTCCGGGCTGTCTCGATATTCAGCAGGCACGCGCGCGCCAGGGGGCCGCCCGCCTCCAAAAGACCGCTGTCACGAAAGGCGGCGCGGATCAGGCCGAGGTCGTAGGGGACCGAGCGGTGCTCGACATGCCAGCGGCCATCCTCCCGACCCCAGTCCAGCAGCGCGTACTGGGCGCTTGCATCGCCGTTGAGCGCGCCGCACACCGCGCCCGGATTGAGCGCCAGCCGCTCGCCCCGGACGTATTTCCACGGGACGTGGGTATGCCCGCACACCAACACCGGCTCGTCGACCTGAGCGAGCGCTTCGGCCACATTAGAGCCGGGAAAGATCGATTCGAAGGGGCTGCGCGGCGAGCCGTGCACCACGCGAATCGGCGCAGCGCCGGGCAGCGCAACGACAAGCTGCTCCGGCAGCGACTTCAGAAACGCCAACGTCTCCCGGTCGAAGCGGCGGTGCTCCCAACGTCTGAGGGCATACTGGCGGTGCGTCCACCACGCCTCCGGCCCATCTCCCGCGTCGAACCGCACCATGTCGAGATCGCCGTTGCCGCAAATCATCCGGCTGCCGAGCGAGCGCAAAAGATTGATCGTTTCGACCGGATGCGGGCCGTGGGTCATATCGCCGGCGACTACAACGCCGTCCACGCCGCGGCGCGCCATATCATCGACCACCGCCCGTAAGGCCGGTATGTTGCCGTGCACATCCGCCAGAACCGCCAAACGCATAGCGAACCTCCCTGAACCGTGAGTGAAGCCGGCGCGCCGTGAGCTTAGACGCTGCACATGAGAATCTTATGAAATTTTTATAAATGTTTAGTGAGTCGCCGCACCAGCCGCCCGGCTTTGCGCGCCAGCGGCTCCGGCGCCGGCTCCGGTGGAGACGGGCCGGAAAGCAGCAAAAGCAGCCCGACCAATACAAAACTACCCAGCAGCGAACTCCCGCCGTAGCTGACGAAGGGCAGCGTCACGCCGGTAAGCGGGACGATCTTCAGCACACCGCCCATGATGAGAAGCGCTTGCGCCGCAAGCGTGGCGCTCAAGCCGGCCGCGAGTAGCGCGTTGAAGCGCCGTTCGGCTTCGGCATGGCACGCCGCGATGCGCAGCCCGCGCGTCGCCAGCAGCCCGAAGCATCCCACCACCGCCAGCGCCCCCGCCAAGCCCCATTCCTCGGCGAGCGCGGCGAACACAAAATCGGAGTGTACCACCGGGATGTACCCCGGCGCGCCCAAGCCGGCGCCCTCCCCGATCACGCCGCCCGCCGCGAACGCCAGCAGCGATTGGACGATCTGGTAAGCGCGGCCCTGGCTCTCCGGCCACGGGTTGAGCCAGATATCGACGCGGAGCTTCACCACGTCAAAGAGGAAGTACGCAGCGAGCACGGCAATCGCCAGCAGCCCCAGCCCGGCGAGCACGTAGCTGCGCTGCCCGGTTGCGACATAGAGCATCGCCAGGAAGACCAGCAGGAACAGCGCCGCCGTGCCCAGGTCGCGCTGCCAAACCAGCACCACGCACGAGATGCCCCACATCGTCAGCAGCGGTCCCATCACCGCCGGCGAGGGCACGCGCGCCGGGCCAAGCCGGACCGTCTCGGTGCGCAGGCGGTCGCCGTGGGCGGCCAGGTAGCTGGCGAGGTAGACGACGAGCAAGATTTTAAGCACTTCGGAAGGTTGGAAGTAGCCCAGTCCCAGCACATTAAGCCACAGGCGCGCGCCGTAGCCGGTGGGGTTGACGCCAAAGATCACGGTGAACATCAGCAGTGACGTACCCAGCACCAGCCAGGTATACGGGTAGCGGCGCAGCAGGCGCAGGATGCGCGGGCGGCTGATGACGACGATCAGCGCGATCACGCCAAACGCTGCCCACAACACCTGCCGGGCGGCAAAGGCCGGCGCGAGCCGGTCTACCAGGCTCAGCCCCCAGCCGGTGAGCAGCATCACCACCGGGAAAATGAAGGGATCACGCGCGGGGAGGCGGCGGCTGAGCACACGATGTCCCGCCGCCGCGCACACCGACCACACCAGCGCCGGCCATATCATGAGCCACGAGTCGCCGCGCGCCGCGACAAGCGCAGCCTGGTTAAGCGCGACAAACACGCCCGCCAGCGCCAACAGCAGGCGCTCGCGGGATGTGATGGTATCGGTAGAAAGGCTCATGGGCGGAGAAGCAGCATTTCACCACGGAGGACACGGAGAGCACGGAGAACATTTTAAGAATCTCCGTGAACTCCGTGCTCTCCGTGGTGAGAATAGAATCATTCCGCTTCGCCGAAGTAGCGCCCGACGATGGGCCGTATCTTGGCGATGGCGGCGGGCGGCACGCGGTCCGGCGCGGTGATGAAAGCGTATTTCAGCGCGTCGTGGCACACCGCGCACGGCTCGCCGAGCATGGCACCGACCTTCTCGACGGCGAGGGTGATGCTGCGGCGCGCGTGGGCGATGTTGGCCTGGAGGGTCCTAATCACCATCTCCACGGTGACCGGCGCTTCGCTCTCGTGCCATACATCGTAGTCGGTGACGTGTGCGATGACGGCATAGCACATCTCGGCTTCACGCGCCAGGTAAGCTTCCGGCGAGGTGGTCATGCCGATGATGTCGCAGCCCCACTTGCGGAAGATGCCGCTCTCGCCCTTCGTGCTGAAGCGCGGGCCTTCGATGGTGATGAAAGTACCGCCCTTGTGCACGGTGACGCCGCCCGCCTCGGTGCAGGCGTCGTACAAAACCTGCGAGAGCGCGGGGCAGAACGGCTCGGCAATCGAAACGTGCGCCACCAGCCCACCGCCGAAGAACGTGCGCCCACGCTCGTCTTTGGTGTAGTCGAAAAGCTGGTCGGGGATGACGATGTGGCCGGGCGCGTACTGCTCTTGGAGCGAGCCGCACGCGCTCACGCCGATGATATGCTTCACGCCCAGCGTCTTGAGGGCGAAGATATTGGCGCGGTAGGGCACCTGGCCGGGTGTGTGGACATGACCGCGCCCGTGGCGCGGCAGAAAGGCCACGCGCTGCCCGCGCAGCGTGCCGACGACGATGGCGTCGGAAGGCAGGCCGAACGGCGTGTCGATATTGCGTTCCTCAACGTCGGTCAATTCGTCGATGGCATACAGGCCGGAGCCACCGATCACGGCAATGCGGATGGGGTCTGTATCCATAGGGTACGCTCGCTTTGCTGCATAGATGGTAAGAAAAGAAATACGCGGGTAAGTCTAGCGTGGTTGAGGCGCGGGCGCAAAGGCAAGAGGGTGAGCCGGCCTCCCTACGCCCGGCCACCGATTCGATACCGCCTGTCATACGCGCCCTGTCACAAAGTTTGCATCCAAAGCCAGTTATCAATAAGATTGATTAAGTAAGAAAGAAAAGGCGCGCGAGCAAGCGCTCCGGTTTAGGAAATACAGGAGGCGCCGATGTTTGTCTTCAAGAAAAAGTGGCGCATGCTTTCGATGGGCCTGTTGATTGCCGCATTCATCATCGCCATCCCGGTCGCCGCCGAGAGCCTGGGCACGCAGCACGTGGTCCAACGCGGCGAAACCTTGTTCCGCATCGGCTTGCGCTACGGCGTGACGGTCGAGGCGCTGGCGCGCGCCAACGGCATCGCCAACCCCAACCGCATCTACGCCGGCCAGGTGCTCATCATTCCCGACGGCTCCGGCGTCACTGCGCCGGCCGCGCAGCCGGCCCCGGCAGCGGCGCCCGGCGCGGCGGGCAGCACTACGCACATCGTGCAGCGCGGCGAATACCTGACCAGCATCGGGCGGCAGTACGGCGTGACCGCCGCCGCCATCGCGCAGGCCAACGGTCTGACCAACCCGAATCTGGTTTTTGTCGGGCAGCGCTTGATTATCCCGGCGACGAGCGGCGTTGCGCCGGCTCCGGCTGCGCTCGTGCCCGCGCCGACCTCGGCCCAGCCGACGCTCTACAGCGGTAAGCAGATCGTGGTAGACCTCAGCGACCAGGCGATCTACGCCTTCGAGAACGGCGCGCTGCTCAAGTCGTCGCTGGTCTCGACCGGGCTGCCGGCCACGCCGACCGTGCAGGGCGACTTCAGCGTCTACATAAAGTACGAATCGACTACGATGTCCGGGCCGGGCTATTACCTGCCGGGCGTGCCCTACACCATGTACTTCTACCGGGGCTACGGCATCCACGGCACCTACTGGCACAGCAATTTCGGCCGGCCGATGAGTCACGGCTGTGTGAACCTGGAGACCAACGACGCGCTTTGGTTCTTCAACTGGGCGCCGGTGGGTACGCCGGTGCATGTGCAGTGGTAGGTGTGCGGTCTTTAGCTGTTAGCTGCTAGCTGTTAGCGTTTGGCCGATGCCGGCTATGTTATAGCCGGCATTTGCTTACCGGGAGCAGCATATTGGAAACAAAAGAGTTTAATAAGGTCCGGCGCAAAGACCGCGAAGTCACCGACGAAGCGTGGATCAAGGCGATGCTGCACCGCGCGCCGTTCGGCACGCTGGCGACCGAGCACGCCGGGCAGCCCTACGCCAAGCCCACCACCTTTGTCTACGACGAGGCGGCGGGCGCAATCTACCTGCACGGCGCGAAGGCCGGGCGCACACGCGCCAACCTCGACCGCAACCCCCGCGTGTGCTTCACCGTCGCGGAGATGGGACGTCTGCTGTCGAACGAAGACGCCAGCGAACTCAGCGTAGAATATGCGAGCGTGGTAGCTTTCGGGCGCGCGGTCGTCGTGGACGATGCGGCGGAGACCCGGCGCGCGCTGCAACTGCTGGTCGATAAGTACTTCGGCCACCTGAAGCCCCGCCCGGTTACGGATGACGCAGCCGCGCGCACGCTGGTGTATCGCATCGATATCGAACAGTGGAGCGGCAAACAGCACCAAGAAGCGCCGGACCATCCCGGCGCATTCTGGTACGGCGAAGGGCCGCGCGGATAGATTTGGAGAAGACGGGCGAGAAGCCCTACTTTAGCCTCGCTCCCCGTAGGGCACAAACTCGTAGCGCACGCCGGAGATCGACTCGCCGACGACATCGATATGATCGAGATCGTGGGTACCAAGCCCCATCCGGCTCGCCAGTTCTAAATGATTATCGCACAGGCGGAAAGGCCGCTCGCGGCGCGAGCGCGCCATCGGGTCGAAGCCCATCGCCGCCGCCGCGACCGCATCGGTGGCGAGCGCGTTCTTGCCCGCCGCCAGCACGCCCGGCTTGATCGACGCCTGCCATCCCTGGTTCCACGGCCCCTCACCCGAATTGGACGACATCACGCCGTCGATGAGCGCAAAGTCAATCGGGCGCGCGCGGTTCAGATCGACAATGACGCGCGGTAGGCGGGTCTGGTATGCGTCGCCGTCACCGTGCAGCGCCGAGCGGTGGTTGTGCGCACTGGTGAGGCGATAATAGACCGCCGGGACCAGGCCGACCAGGTTTTTCATCGAGAGCGTAACGCCGGCGCAGGCATGGCACTTCATCTTGGTGACCGACATCAACACGTCGATGTCGGTGAGCAGTTTGTTGAAGATAAAATCCTCGTAGATCATCCAGCCGTCGCCGACCGGCTGCCGCACGAACTTTCTGCCGGGGCCGGGCCGGTTGAGGTTGACCAGCGTCGCGCCCAGGTCGTCGGCGACTGCCGTATGTCCCCACAACGGGAACGAGTCGGCGTCGTAGACCGATTCGACGATGTACAGTTCGCTCGCCCCGGAGTCGAGCACCGCTTCGCCCAGCGCGCGGACCACTTCGGGATGCGTCACGTAGCTCTCGGTGGCGGGCAGGTCGAGCTGGCCCCGGTACCCGGTGCCGCCGGTCAGGTTGGTTTTGATCGCCACGCGGTCGCCGGGTTTCACCACGTCGCCCAGGCCGCCCAATTGATCCAGCATAGTATGCACCTGCCGGCGGATCAGCGCTCCGTCATAGCGGTCGGCCTGGGCCAGCGCGACCGTCGGGCGCGGGCCGGTAAAGGGCGGCAGGGGAGATTCCTCGGCCAGTTCGTCAAAGGCTGCGGGGATACAGCGGCTCGCCAGCAGCCCGCCCGCCATCACCGTCCCGGCGCGCAGAAAGGTCCGGCGCGAGATTCCCCCATTATCTCTATCCGTCTTGTGTTTGGGTTCGTTGCGTTTGAGATTCATGTTTACCCGTTTTGTATGTTTACGTCGGCGCTAGATTATACACCGGCCCGGCATTCACTCAATTCGTGATGATGTCGGCCAATTCGCCGACGATGTCGTTCGTCGCATTCGTTGCGTCGTCGCGCAGCAGGCTGCGCGGCTCGACGGTGCGCCACGCCAGCCACAGCACGACCAGCGCCAGCGCCAGCGCCCCAATAAACAATCCCTCGAAAGATACCTGTTCCACGATAAAGCCGCCGCTCCCGGCGATCAGCACGCCGGCGATCTTAAACGTGCTGGAGAGGCTGAAGAAGATAGGCCGCTGGTCGCCGCCGTACTCGACGAGCCAGTTCAAGAACCCCGGCTCGAAGGTAGCGTTGATTACCCCGGACAGGGCAAAGACCAGATAGACCATCCACACCGTCTCGGCGCTTGCCGCCAGCATCAGCGCCGGCTGCGCCGCGATGCACGCACAGCCCAGCACCATCACCCACCGGCTGCCGTACCGGTCGCCGAGCCAGCCGGCCAGCGGCCCGCCGATGATGCCGCCGAGCATGGTCATTTGCAGCCCTCCGCTGACGGCGATTTCGTTGGCGATGCCCAGCCGCTCGGTGGTGAAGCGGATGAAGAAGGGCGAGGCGATCATCGCCGCGTCGCACAGCACACGCATAATCAGATAACGCCGGAAGTGCCTATCCTGGCGCAAGATCGTACGCAGATAGTCCAGGTAAGCGCGCCAGCCGTGCGCGCCGCCGGTCCCGGCTGCGCCTTCATCGGCGCGCGGCGTCGGAGCCGGCTCGCGGATGAAGAAAAACGAGACGATGGAGGCCATCAAGCAGACGCCGCACAGGAAGAACAGCAGCGCGTAGTCGTTTGGGAAGTCGGGGCCGGTCGCGGGGTCGAGGATGTAGCGCACCAGGTCGGTGACGATAAACAGCACCAGGAGCGAGTAAATCACCCGCCCGACGCCGAACATGCGCCCGCGCCGCTCGTTCGGTATGGTGGTGCCGATCAAATCCATCCAACCCAGCGCCGAGATGCCGTCGCCGACCGCGAACGCGCCGTAACCGATAAAGACGATCAAGATTACGGGCGTGGGGTTCTGCGCGCCGAAGATCAAGATGCCGGCGGCGACGACGAAGGTCATCGCGCGGGCCGGGAGGCCGGGCGCCAGCACCCAGAAGCTCTTGCTTTTGGCGCGCGCCACCGCCGGCGCCAGGAAAAGCTGGGGCAGCAGCACGCCCAGCGAAAAGATGACGCTGCTTAAACCGACCAACACTTCCGAGTCGGTGAGCCGGCCGATGAAGTCGGGCAGAACCGTCTGCGAATTGACGAAGCTGGTGCCGATGACGAAAAACACGAAGTCGCTAATCAACAGCAGCGCGTTGCGGCGGTAGTGTGGCGGCATCGCAGCCGGCGCGGTCGTCCTTGCCATGAATCATCTATCCCTATACTAAAAGCGCGACGCTGCATTATACCGCCGATGGGCGCGACAATCATTACATTGACAGGTCGATCTCGATCCCGATTGGGCAGTGATCGGAACCCATCACGTCGGGCCAGATGTGCGCAGCCGCGACGCGGTCCTTGATGTCTTCGCTGACGAAGAAGTAGTCGATGCGCCATCCAACGTTCCGCTCGCGGGCGCCGGCGCGGAAGCTCCACCAGGTGTATTGCTCCGGCGCGTCGTCGAACATACGGAAAGTATCGACGTAGCCGGCGGCTACCAGGTCGTCCATCCAGGCGCGCTCTTGGGGCAGGAAGCCGGAGACGGTTTCATTAGGGCCGGGGCGCGCCAGGTCGATAGGCTTGTGCGCGGTGTTCACGTCGCCGCAGAGGACGATGCTCTTGCCGGCCTCGCGCAGGCGGTTCACGTAGTCGAGAAAGACGGCGTAGAAATCCATCTTGTATTGCAGCCGCTCGTCCGACGCTTTGCCGTTCGGGAAGTAGACGTTCAGCAGCGTGAAGTCGCGGTAGTGCGAGATGATCACGCGCCCCTCCCGGTCGAAGCGCGCGACGCCGATATCGGTCTCGACGCTCTGCGGCGCGACGCGGCTGTAGGTAGCGACGCCACTGTAGCCCTTCTTCTCGGCGGCAGAGAAGACGGCATGGTAGCCGTCGAAGTCTTGCAGATCTTCGGGAAGCTGTTCTTTCGACGCCTTCGTCTCTTGCAGACAGAGAATGTCGGGCTGCGCGCCGCGCGCCCACTCGACGAAGCCTTTACCGTAGGCCGCGCGCAGGCCGTTGACATTCCACGAGATCAGTTTAAGGGGTGTCATATCGTAAATGCTCCTCGAACCAGTCCAATACACGCTGCTCGTATTCTTCCGGCTGCCGTGCGTAAACCGCGCGGTGGCCGGCGCCGGGCACGCGCCAGAGCGCCTTCGCCGCACCGGGTAGCCCGGCGAACACCGCTTCGATTTCATCGCCCAACACCAGCGCATCTTCTTCGCCGTAAATGAGCAGCACCGACGTGCCCGTGACATGCGGCGCCCAGTAGGTCGCGTCGGTGTGAAACAGGTTGCCGCCGACTCGAAACGACGCGACCACCAGCGTCCAACGCGCCAACATCCGGCCCAGCCGGACCGGGACCTTGCGCCGGGCTATGACCCGCGCCATGCCGGTATCCAGGCGCACGAGCAGGCTGTCACAGACCAACGCGCCCACCCGGCCGGAGAGTGCGGCGGCGATCAAGCCGGCGCGCGCGCCCATGCTCAGCCCCATAACGCCGACGCGCGTCACGCCGTAAGCTGCATCCAGGAACGCGAGCGCGCCGAGCAAGTCCTCTTTTTCGTATACGCCGTAGGTGACATACTTGCCTTCCGAACGCCCGTGCGCGCGCCAATCGAAGATCAGCAAATTGAACCCGGCGCCGTAGAACAGCGGGCCGTAGACGGGCAGGTCGCCGTCCAGGCTGCCGTGCCGCCCCCCGCACAAGACCACCGTACCGCGCGCCGCCGGCGCCGGAATCCAGAAGCCGCGCAGCGTGGTCCGGTTGTCCCGGCTCATAAAGGTGACCGGCTCGGCAGGAAGGCCCAAATCGGCGGGATCAACTTCGGGGTCGGGCGGCGGGCGGCGCAGCAACGGCCGGCTGGCGGCCCGGCCAATCACCAGCATCACGGCGACGAACAGCGTGAGCGCCAGCAGTGCGCCATAGAACGCCACCACCAAGACCTGTCCTGCCAGGTCCAATGGGCTAGCTCCCTTCGCCGCCGGGCGGGATTTCTTCGATAAGGATGTATTCCAGCAAGTCGCCGGGCGGAGCGAGCGGATCCAGCAGGGGATCGCGTGGGGTGAGCGCTTCGAGCGTTTCCATGCCGGCGATGACTCTGCCAAAGATAGTATGTTTCCCGTCGTACTCCGCCGCGAGCGGCCCCATCGTGATGAAGAACTGGCTGCCGGCGCCGTTGAGCCGGTCCTGCGGGCGCAGCATCGCCACCATGCCGCCCTCCGCGAAGGTCAGACCGGTGTCGATCTCGTCGATGATGGTGTAGCCCGGACCGCCCAGGCCGGTATTGGTCGGGTCGCCGGTGATCGCCAGCACGCCGGGCACCACGCGAAAGAAGCGGTTGTTATCATACCAGCCGTCGCGCGCCAGGAAGACGAAGTTATTCACGGCGGCGGGCGTTTGATCGACGAACAACTCGACGACGATATCGCCCTTCTCGGTGACCAGGGTCGCACGGTATCCGGCCTCCAGGTCGATGACGAGCGAGGGCATGTCAGGATACTGGCGCTGCTCCAGCAGCACCGCCTGCGCCATGGCGTCGAGCGCCCAGGCCACCGGCAGCCCGCTGAATCGTTCGCCGTTGAAACCGATAACCGGCACAGCCTCGGACAACAAGTCGAAATCGGCGGCGCGACGGCGCGCCCGGTCCACCGCATCCGCGTAAGCGCCGGCGTCGAGCGCAGCGTCGAAAGCAGCGGCGTCAAGGCCGAGTGCGCCGGCGTAGCCCGAAAGCGCGGCGCGGAACTCGTCCGGCGTCTGCGCGGTCCATTCCGCCTGGCGTTCGAGCAGCCGGTCGTGCATGGGCCAGAAAGCGCCCTGCGCCGCCGCCGCCTCTGCCGCCTGGATCGCAAGCGCGCTCTTGTCGTAGATATCGGTCTGCGGGGAGTGCCGCCACACCGTGCGCACACCGCCGGCGTCCGCGTACCGCTCGCGCAGGTCGCGCAGGGTCACGGCAGTCTCGGCGCACGCCGGCGCTTGAAAATCGCAGTAGACCAGGATGGTCAGGTAAGCATCCTCCGGCCCCAGCGCGTAATCGTCCGGCCCGGCCACAAAGGGCGACGGGCGCGGCGTGACCGGCGGCAGCGTCACGATGAACGGTGTGACGGTCGGCGGCGAGAGCGCGGTAGCCGGCCCGGACCGCGCCGGTGCACAGGCCGCCAACAGCAGCGCCGCGAGCAGCATCAAGGCAAAAGCGCGCCGCGTGGTCACTTGAGAAAGCCATGCCGCCGGAGCCAGCGCTTGAGCTGCCCGGCGTTGCCTTCGGTGAGCATCGCGCCGCGATCAATACCGCGCGGGCTTTCGCCTTCAGGGAGAGGGGGCACCAGCTCGTAAGGCAGATCTTCGCCGGGGTTGGCGATGACCAGGGTCGGCACCGAGAGGAAGCCGGTCCACTCGCGGACACGCCGCTCGGCTTCGGGGTCGTGGTCGATATAAATCTCGCGGTACGGGATGCCCTCGCGCTCGAAGATGCGCTTGGCGACGGTGATGTAGGGACAGCCGTCGGTGCGCGTGTACATGACGAGTTCCTTGTCCATGATCTGATCCGCCTCAACTGCCGCCGATCATGCCCTGCGACTCAAGCCACATCCTAAGCTGGGTGGCGTTCGGTTCGGATATCATACTGCCGCGATCGACGCCGCGCGGGCTTTGCTTGGCGAGCGGGTCGGGCGGGCGGTAGGGCAAGTCCTCGCCGGGGTTGGTCAGAACGATGGTCGGCGCGGGCAGGTAGCCGCCGGTCCACTCACGGACGCGCCGCTCGGCTTCGGGGTCCTTGTCGAAGAAGACTTCCCGGTACTTCAGCCCTTCGCGCGTAAACACTTTTTTGGCGAGGGTCGAGTACGGGCAGCCGGTGCTGCGGTGGTAGATGACGATTTCCTTGCTCATGCCGGGGTTTCCGCCTCCTGCGCTCATTTGTGAACTTACGAATAAACATAACGCATCAAGCGCAGGGACACAAGGGGAGGGCACGGGCATATAGGACTTAATAGCTCACGTCTTTCACGCGCGCAGAGGCAGGCAGCGCCGCAGAATACCGCAGCGTCGCTTCCTCATGCAAACTTATACCCATATATAGGGTTAATCGATAGGCATACCGCCATATGTAGGGGCGGGTTTGAAACTCACCCCTACACCAAACCGGCGACCACGCCATATTGACCTTGCTTTACTTCGCTTCGACCTCCGGCGCCAGCGCCATCGACCGGCTATCGATCACGTCCTTTGCCATCGCAAGGAACGCGCCGACCGGCTTGGCGCCCAGGTCTTCCTCCGAACGCAGCCGCACCGCCACCGCGCCGGCTTCGGCTTCCCGGTCGCCCACGACGAGCATGTAGGGGATCTTCTGCGTCTGCGCGGCGCGAATCTTGGCATTCATGCGGTTGCTCGAGTCGTCCACCTCCACGCGCATCCCGGCGTCTTTGAGCTGCCGCGCGACCCGGTAAGCATACTCGTGGTGCCGGTCGGCGATGGGGATCAGCACCGCCTGCACCGGCGCGAGCCACACCGGGAACGCGCCGTTATACTGCTCGATGAGAATGGCGATGAAGCGCTCCAGGCTGCCGTACAGCGCGCGGTGAATCATCACCGGGCGGTGCGGCTGGTTGTCGGCCCCGATGTACTCCAACTCGAAGCGGGCCGGCAAGTTGTTATCGACCTGCACCGTGCTGAGCTGCCAGTCGCGCTTGAGCACGTCGCGGAAGATGAAGTCGAGCTTGGGACCGTAGAAGGCCGCCTCGCCTTCCTCCACCGTGTACGGCACGCCGGACTTTTCCGCCGCGTTGATGATCGCCTGGATCGCCTGGTCCCAGACCGCCGGGTCGCCGATCCACTTATCTTTCTCCTGGTCGTGCGTGCCGACGCGCGTGCGGAAGTCGTCCAGGCCCAGGCTCTTGTAAATGTACCGGATGAGGTCGATCACGCCGATGAACTCTTCTTCGAGTTGGTCGGGCGCGACGAACAGGTGCGCGTCGTCCTGCGTGAAGCCGCGCACGCGCGTCAGGCCGGCCAGCTCGCCGGCCTTCTCGTAGCGATACACCGTGCCGAACTCGGCCACGCGCAGCGGCAGGTCGCGGTAGGAGTGCATCTCGCTGCGGTAGATTTCGATGTGGTGCGGGCAGTTCATCGGCTTGAGCAAGAACAGCTCGCCGTCCACGTCGATAGGCGTATACTGGCTGTCCTTGTAGTAAGGGTAGTGACCGCTCGTCTTGTACAGGTCGATCTTGCCGATGTGCGGCGTCGAGACCGGCATGTAGCCGCGCGCCATCTGCGTCTGCATCAAAAAGTCGATGAGCAGTTGGCGGACCAGCGCGCCCTTTGGCTTCCACAGCGGCAGCCCTGCGCCCACCAGCGGGCTGATGACGAACAGGTCAAGCTCCTTACCCAGCTTGCGATGGTCGCGCTCTTTGGCCTCCTCCAGCCGCCGGAGATAGTCCTGCAACTGGTCGGGCGTCTCCCAAGCCGTGCCGTAGATGCGCTGGAGCATGGGCCGGTTCTCGTCGCCGCGCCAGTAGGCGCCGGCCACGTTCAGCAGCTTCACCGCGTCCGGGTTGATCTTACCCGTGCTCGCCACATGCGGTCCGCGACACAGGTCCTCGAACCCGTCGTGCCGGTACGTAGAAATCACCACCGCCTCACTGATTTTCTCGCCGTATTCGTCCACGCCGCCTTGCTCCAGCCCGTCGATCAATTCGATCTTGTAGGGTTGGTCCTTGTAAAGTTGGCGTGCTTCGTCGGCGCTGACTTCGCGGTACTCGAACGGGTAATCGTGCTGGATGATCTCTTGCATCCGCTTCTCGATGACCGCCAGGTCTTCGGGCGTCAGCGAGCGCGGCAGATCGAAATCGTAATAGAAACCGTCTTCGATAGGCGGGCCGATGGCGATTTTGCCCTCCGGGAAGATTTCTAACACCGCCTGCGCCATGATGTGCGCCGCCGAGTGACGGATGCGATGCAGGTCCGATTCTTCGTGTGATGCGTTCATGATCGGGTTAACCTCTTTCTCCATATGACATGACACAACACAAAACGCACTGCGTTTCGTTGATATGATTTCGTTTTGTTAGCAATTAGGAATGATATCTTACGGGGATGGGGCCAGAGGCATTGCACAGCAGAGGCGGGTCATCCTGTTTCCCCACCGGCCACACAATGCATGCCGGCAGAAAAACACCAACACGGTGTCGCTACCGGCTGCGCCCCTTCTCAGTAGTATTGCGGTGGTTAGCCATCATGCCTCCCAAACACGAATACAAGATATGCCTCACTACCGACTAAGTATAACAGATTATCGGTTCAAATGCATATATGCGTATAAAATTTTCGTGTAAACGTTTACTATTTGCCGCCCGAGTCTTTGCGAGTATAACGCGAGAATACCGTCTCAAAGATGCCGCGCTCGACCAGGCAGTCGATTGTGTCTTCGATGGTCTCCGGACGCAAGTCCTCCACCAACACGTGCGAGTCTTCCAGGGTGGCATATTGCACCGGCGGCATGGCGATGGAAAGCGCGTGCTCCATGCTGAGCTTCATCTGGCTCTCAAGGTACGGTAAGGTTACAAACAACGCGCTCCACAACTCACCGCTGTCCGTCTCGACGATCACGTCGGCGCTGTCGGTTTCGGGGTCGAAGTCGGGTTCGGAGGGCCTGTCCATCCACAGATGCCGGATCTCAATGAATGAGCGTGTAGACTTCAAGTCATCGGGGGTTTTGAGGGTTGTTAGGGTATCAACCTTTATCATCGTCGGATCCTCTTCGCGGTCGAGATTTGTTAAGTTATTGTAACTGCAACATAAAGCTAGCATAAAGCAAAAAAACGGGCATGTCAACCCTTTTTATATTTTGTACAAATTCTCCCCCGGCCATTCTTCCGCCCGCCGTGCGCCCGGCGCGGCTGTCCGCGCCAGAGGCGGGCCAAACAATTGTTGTGATTCGGTAAAGATAGCTTAAGATACTGTATGGTTGGGCAAAGAATGGAGTATAATAAGTTGGGAAAATATAATGCTATAATTCTCGCTTAATGCAGAGGCGGGGTGCATGGCCTATATGATCGTCACGCCGATTTGCCCCAACTGTCGATACGATAACGACGAACACGCACAGTACTGCGCGCAGTGCGGGACTCCCCTGGTCGATGACCTGAAAGAAACCACCCTGCGCGTCGCCGATTTGCCGCCGGGCCAGGCTGCGCACTTAAAGCGGATGGGCAGCCGCCACACCAGTCTTCTTGTTGGTGCGATTGTTTTGTTTGTAGGAAGCGAATCCAGCCCGGTGATCATCAAAAGCCGAGATCAGATCGTCATCGGGCGCGGCGCGCCGGGCGCGCAGCCTCCAAATGTAGACCTCAACGATTACGACGGCTACACGCTTGGCGTCTCACGGCGGCACGCGGTCATCACGCACACCGGCGGCGGCTATACCCTGACCGACCTGGGAAGCGCCAACGGCACCTGGCTAAACGACCAGCGCTTAGAGCCGAACACGCCTTATGCGCTTTGCAGCAGCGACAAAATCCAATTCGGGCAGTTGGTGCTGTCGGCCTATTTCTAAACCGCAAGCGCTACCCGCCCAGCCCGGCTGCGCGCAGTTTCTCGACCACACGCGCCGGCGTCAGCGGGATCGAATCGAACCACACGCCCGTCGCGTCGTGGACCGCCGCCGCGATTGCCGGCGCCAGCGGCAGGAAAGGCATTTCGCCCATGCCGCGCGCGCCCCACGGCCCGCGCGGGTCGGGATACTCTAAGATCACCGATTGGACCGCGCCAGGGATATCCATAACCGTCGGGATCAAATAGGTGCTCAATCGTTCGGTGAGCACGCGCCCCGCGCGCATCTGGAAGTCCTCCATGATCGCGTAGCCCTGCGCCTGCACCACCGCCCCTTCGATCTGGCCGCGCACCTGCTGCGGGTTGATCGCTTTACCTACATCGTTAGCCGAGACCACGTTCACGATATCGATCAACCCGGTCTCGATATCGACCTCGACCTCGACCGCCTGCGCCACGTAGCCATACGCAAAGTTCGGCATCGACTGCCCGGTCTCCGGGTCGTAGGGCGTGGTTTTGGGCGCGCGGTACCGGTAGCGGCCCACGGCGGGGCGCTCCTCCCGCTGCCAACCGGCCAGCGCCAGCTCGACCGCGCCGCGAATCGCGTTGCCGGTCATGTAAGTCAGGCGGCTGGCCGAAGCGCTGCCGCTGTTGTCGGTCTCGGCGGTGTCGGAGACGACCAAACGCACCTTCTCCGCCGGCACGCCGACCGCCTCGGCGACCATCTGGAGCATGGCAGTGTGCGCGCCCTGGCCCACATCGGCGCCGGCGTGCCGCAGCACCACCTCCTCGATCTCGGCGCTGCCGTGCAGTTCGACCGTCGCCCAGCACTGCTCTGCCGCGCCGAAGCTGAAGCCCACGTTCTTAAGCGCGCACGCGATGCCCACACCGCGCCGGCGCGCCGGGTCGTGGGGCGGCGCGGTGGGCTTCCGCTGCCAATGCTCGCCCTGCTGCGCCCAGTAGCTCGCACGCCCGCACGCCTCCACCACCTGCGGCAGGCTCACACCGCCGGGCAGCGGCGTCCCCACCGCGCTAAGCGAACCTTCGCGCAGCATATTCTTCAGGCGCAGCGACACCGGGTCGATGCCCAGCGCCTCGGCGAGCTTGTTCATCTGCCCCTCGGCGGCGAATGCGCCCTGCGGCCCACCGAAGCCCCGGAACGCACCGCTCGGCAGGTTGTTGGTATAGACGGCGTAGGTGTCTACGTGGAGGTTGGGAATGTCGTAAGGGCCGGCGCACACAAAATTCGCGTTGCCCAGCACTTTGGTGCTGGTGTAGGCATACGCGCCGGCGTCGCCGACGACCTCCACCTGCGCGGCGACAAGCTTGCCCTCGCGCGTCGCGCCCCACTTCGCCTTGAGGGTCACCGGATGGCGCTTGTGGTGCCCTTTGATCGACTCCTCGCGGCTCCAGATGATCTTCACCGGGCGCTTCAGCTTCCACGCCGCCAGCGCCAGGATGATCTGCACGCTCATGTCTTCGCGCCCGCCGAACGCCCCACCGATGGCCGGGTAAATCACGCGGACCTGTTCCTCCGGCAGGTCCAGCGCGTGCGCGATCTGTTCGCGGTCCTCGTGCGTCCACTGGCCGGCCACCACCACGGTCACACGGCCCTCGTCGTCGATGTAGCTCAGGCCGGCTTCGGGCTGCAAATAAGCGTGCTCCTGCCAGGCGGTCGTGTACATGCCCTCGACGATCACGTCGGCCTGCGCCCAGCCCGCATCCATGTCGCCCTTGCGGATGCGGTAGTGCGTGAGGATATTATGGTCGGCGTGGGCGTGGAGCTGCGGCGCGCCGTCGGCCATCGCCGCGAAGGGATCGAACACGGCAGGCAGGTCTTCGTAGGTCACGTCGATGAGCGCGGCGGCTTCGCGGGCAATCTTCGCGCTCTCGGCCACCACCAGCGCCACTTGGTCCATCGTACAACGCACAATATCGGCGCGGCCCGGCCCACAGAGCACAGGCTGGTCGGGTATGCTGAGGCCGTATTCGTTCACCGGCACGTCTTTCGCCGTGAAAACCGCCGCCACGCCGGGATAAGCTTCGGCGCGGCTCGTGTCAATCGCGGTGATGCGCGCGTGGGAACGCTCGGCGAACAGAACCTTCATGTAAAGCTGGTCCGGCACGTTCAGGTCGCCGGGATAGAGCGCCACGCCGGTTACTTTGCCGTGCGCGTCGATGCGCTTCATGCTCTGTCCAATGGGGCCGGGTTCGTCATGCATGTCTTAAACCTTTCTGTCTTGACCTTATCCACCAAAGTCCAGGCGGCACACCTGGTATGCCTCGTCCGGTTCGCTGCAAACGAAAGCGATGTTATCCACCCGAATCCGCCAGTCGAACGTCCGGCGGCGCAGCAAGTCAACGATTTCGGGTAGATGGTCGTCGATATCGTCGTGGCCCAACGTGATATGCGGCATCCACCACTCCGGCTCGTAGTACGTCCAGGCATTCGATACGGCATCTGTCGCCGCCTCCCATACTGCCCGGTGGAGCGCGTCGAGCGCCGGGCTGCGAACCACCGGGACATAGAGCACAGCCTTTGCCCCGGTGAAGACGCCCAGGCCGGTCGTCAGAACCTCGAAAGGCGGCTGCCGGGCGGTGAGAGATTCCAGGGCGGCCTCCAGCGCCGGCGTATCGTAGCGCTCGGCGACCTGGTACGAGAGATGCGGAAAAGGTGAGCGGTAGATGGCGCACACGCCGAAGGTGCGTTCGAGTTCGGCCCAAAGCGCCTCGACTTGCCGGCAGTGTTCGCCGTTGAGCAGGGAAACGATCCCGGAGGGCATGGTCTAGCCTCGTCGTGTGAGTCGCTGCATCGCGGTCACCGCCGCCGCGTGCGGCCTACCGTCCCGCGCTTCTTGGCACGCCTCGAAGCTTTTTTCCTGGATTCGGCGTCTTGCATCACCGATTTCGAATACTTATCTTCTTTGGTCTCGCCGCCCACCAGCGCAATGACGATCATCATGGCGACGCCGAACACTATCAGCCAGACCACGAGCGCGACCCCGACATCGACCACCCCCCAGCATGGCTCTGCTGTACCCAGGCGACACACCGAGACGTTCGGCCCGACCAGCTTGGTGTTCATGTCGCGGAGTTGAGTCGCCGCATTCCACCACAGCGAGCGAGCCGAAGGCGCCAGCGCCAGCGCCACGACCGCGAGCGTCAGCGCGATGACCATGCCGAACAGCGGCATCCACCACTTCTTGATCCCTTCCCGCTCCGCCTTCTCTTGAGATTTCGACTTCAAGTTTGCCATTGACCTTCTCCCGATTCTAATTCCCGGATGATTGCTAACGGGCTGCGTCTATCGCCGCGACCGCTTTCTCGAAGGCATTCACAATCGTATAGTAGCCGGTGCAGCGGCACAAATTGCCGCTGATGCTCTGCCGGATTTGCGCCTCGGTGGGATGCGGGTGCTCGTCGAGCAGACTCGCGCCCGCCATCAGAAAGCCCGGCGTGCAGTAGCCGCACTGCACCGCGCCGGCGTCGATGAATCCCTGCTGAAGCGGGTGCAGCGTTCCGTCCGGCTGCGCCAGCCCCTCCACGGTCACAACCTGCGCGCCGTGTGCGCGCGGCGCCGGCACCAGGCATGCCAGCACGGCCACGCCGTCCAGCAGCACCGTGCACGCGCCGCATTCACCCTCGGCGCAGCCTTCTTTCGTGCCGGTCAGACAGGCGTCTTCGCGCAGCATGTCGAGCAGCGTCTTATCCACCGCGCCGTACAGCGTGCTCACCGTGCCGTTGATCGTCGTGACGACGGTGTCGGCGGCATCCGTCTCGTGGTGCACCGGCATCGGCAGCGCATGGGCGACCCGGCCCTTGTCCGGTCCCCACAGCATCGCCGGGTTTTCCGGCCAGCCGGCGCGCTCGGTTCCTGTGCGCAGCGCCGCGAGCGCCCGCTTAACCAACACGCGCACCATCTCTTTACGGTAACTCGCCGGGCCGCGTACATCGTCAATCGGCGAGGCCGCCTCCGTCGCCAGGCGCGCCGCCTCGACGATCCGCTCATCGTTCAGCACCCTGCCGCGCAACGCCGCCTCTGCCGCCTCTGCGCGGACGATGGTCGGCGCAACGCTGCCCAACGTGATGCACGCATCGGCGACCACATCGCCGTCGAACCACAGCACCGCCGCCGCGTTCACCACCGATATCGCCTGGGCCTTGCGCAGCCCCAGCTTGAGGAAGGTCCCGCGCGCGTTGGACGGCAGCGCAGGGATGGCAATATCGACCAGGATTTCATCCGGCTGCATGGCGGTGCGCCGCACGCCTTCGTAAAACTCCGGGAGGCTGAGCGTGCGCTTACCCCGCACCGAGGCCAAAGTCACGCGCGCATCCATCGCCCACAGCGGCGGGATCGCATCATTGGCCGGGCTGGCAGTAACCAGGTTGCCGGCGACCGTGCCCCGGTTGCGGATCTGCGGCGAGCCGACCGTCCAACACGCCTGCGCCAGCGGGAAGACACGCGCGGCAATTAGCTCGGACCCGACCACGCGATTGTGGTTCACCAACGGCCCCAGGTGAATCGTCCCGCCCTCCAGCCGGATATCGTCCTGCCCCGGCACGCGGCTGATATCGATCACCACATCGACGCCGGGGCGCATCCCACGCTCCAACTCGATGATTAAATCGGTGCCGCCGGCGATGACGCGCGCACGCGCGCCAAACTGGGCCAGCAGCTCGCGCGCCTGGTCAAGCGAAGTAACGTTATAGTAATGAGTCCACATCTTGCCTTCGTTCTCCTAAACATGCTCGGTGCCGCCGCAGTTCACAGAGTAACCACCGTCTCTAAGCACTGTCAACCATGCCAGATTACCTCCGTTACAAATGGGACGCCAAAGTTGGTCAGGGCGTGGGGTGTGTATTCAAAGTTTAAGCGCCAGTCTTTCTCCGGTCAAATTATCGCCGACCACTCGAACGGCGGGACGCTTCTTCACCACAGAGACACAGGGCACACGGAGAACACCGAGTTCTTCTGATCTCTTCGTGTCTCCGTGGTAAAAATTCGACCTCTGCGCGCCATTGACGCCCTCCCCAAGCCATGATAAACTGTTGTTCAACATACACTAACCACACTTACAAACGACCGTGATTGAGAGGAGTAGGTGGGCGAGCCGTCTGATAGAGAAGGACGGGCCAAAGGTTGGAAGCCCCCGCAGTCGCCCCCACCGAAGGTCGCTCAGGAGTCGATAGGCTGAACGTGTCGGAGCGCGGTTTGCCGTGCCCGGCCCAAAGTAAGCCATTCCGGGATACGCCCGTTATCGCGTCAGAGGGTCGCGCCGGTAGAAGATGCCGGTGTGGAACAAAGGTGGTACCGCGAGAGCATCCCCCTCTCGTCCTTTGAGGCGAGAGGGATTTTTGTTGTTTTGCCTTCAAAGGAGTTTCCCATGTTGCGGTGCGACACCACAAGAGGATGAAAATACCTCACCCCCTCTTATCCCCCTCTCCATTGGATGGAGAGGGGGAAGACGCGCGAAGCGCGGC
>JAFGMM010000140.1 GCA_016927535.1 Anaerolineae bacterium | reverse complement strand
CTGCGCGCGCCGGTGGCGGTGGTGGTGCGCAGCGGCCCCGGTATGGATTACCCGCAGGTCGATACGCTGCGCGCCGGGCAGGATGCGTACATCCGCGACCGGGCATATGACGCCGACGTGCAGGGCGAATGGTTGATGATCGGCGAGGATCGCTGGGTGGCGGGCTGGGTCGTCGAGACCGCCGATGTCGGCGCGGGCGCCGGCGAAGCCGTGAGCACAGGGGATGCGGAAGGCGGCGCGCCGCTGCGCCCGGATGAACTGCGCGCGCCGGTGGCGGTGGTGGTGCGCAGCGGCCCCGGCATGGTTTATGCAGAGGTGGATGTGTTGGCGGCCGGCGCGCGGGCGCAGATTCTTGACCGCTTCTACGACGCGGATATCGACGCCGAGTGGCTGCGCATCGGCGAGGACCGCTGGGTGGCGGGTTGGATCGTCGAGACCGGCGACGCGGGGAACGACGCGCCGCCGGCCGGCGTGACGGCTGCTCCTACTGAGGCGCCGTTAGCGCCGGGCACCCTCAAGGCGGCGACGGCGGCGATTGTGCGCAGCGGTCCCGGCGCGAACTACCCGCAGGTGGGACTGCTCCGCGCCGGCGAGCGCGCGGTGATCGACGGGCGCAGTCTCGACGGCTTCTGGCTGCGCATCGGCGAGGGGCGCTGGGTGGGCGCGTCGGTGGTGATCGTCGGCGGCGATATCGAAGCGATCCCCGTCGTGGAGACGCCCGCGCCGCCGGATTAAGAAAGAGATTTTCACCACAGAGACACAGAGGGCACAGAGCATTTGAGAGAATTCTCTTGATAATCTCTGTGCCCTCTGTGGCGGATTCCCCCTTGCCAGTCAAGAACATGTGTTCTATAATGATTTTTACAAACGGCAGGTTGCGTGTGTAAGGGGTGCGCCATGACGGTAAAAGAGAAAATCGTGATGATGGTCGTAGTGGTGGGGCTGGTGCTGGCGGTGCTGACATTCGCCCGCCTTTCTGACGATGCGCTGGGGATGCTGCTCGGTGTGTTCGTCGGGCTGGTGGTCACCGTACCGGCGCTGGCGGCGCTGGCGTGGTTCGCCGGCCGGACTCATGCCGAGCAGCGCGAGCGCTACGACCGCACCCAAGACGCCGTTTTCGATCTGTTGAACCAGCGCGAGAAGTACAAGCTGCTGGAGGCGATGCTCCGGCGCGAGCAGTCGATGGGTCGGGGTGCGGTGCGCTACCGCCCGCTGCCGCCGGCACAGCCTCGGTCGCGTCCGCTGTACGGCGCACCGGAAGCGCGCCGCTTGCCTCCGCCGCAGGTGGTGACGCCGCCCTACGATGACTACGAAGACGTGTATTACTGGGATGAGCCGGCAGACGAAGCGGAGATGTGGTAAGGTGCAGCGCGGCGACCGGCCTACTCAGGCCCAAACCGTGCGCCGGAGTCGGCGCGGGCGTCGAGCGCGGCTTTTGCTTCTTCGAGGGTCTCGTAAATCAATTCGTCGTGCTGGGCGTCCGGGAGGTCTTGCCGAATCTGGTCGCGCAAGAAGCTTGCTGTGTCGCTGCGCGCCAGCGTGGTGATGGTCACGGCCTTGTCGGGCGGGATGTGCGCGATTAAGTCGGTTTCATCGACGACGATGGGCCGGAAATACTGCCAGTAGCGCCGCGCTGCGACGAAGAACCAATCGGTTTGCAGGCCCGGCGCAAACATCAGGAAGTGAAAGTCGGGCGCACGCTTGGGGACGGGAGTCGGCTGTTCTTCGGACATATAGTAACTTCCAGGCTAGTAGGGGCGGGTTTGCAAACCTGCCCCTACGTCAAACCGATTGGTCGTCTCTTTGTTAACGTTAACGTGGTATGTGAGGGTTACGCTTTCAGGTCCCGGCGCTCGAAGGTGAAGACCGACGCCGCGAGCAGCACCGCGCTTGCTGCCAGCAATACTATGACATTGCCCCAGTTCATCCCGTCGAACAGGGTGCGCGTGCCGTGATAGTAGAAGGGGTTGATGACCTGCACCGGCTCCAGCGCGCTGCTCATCTGGCCCATCAGGTGGAGCATATAGAACGCAACCGCCATGCCTACGGCGATGACGCCGCCCGGCAGCCGGTAAGGCAGCGAGGTAGAGAACAGGAACGTCAGCGCGCCGAAGGTGAGCGCGATGGGCGCCAGGTTCATCGTCGCCTCGAAGACGTGCTGCCACGAGACGGTTATGTTCGGCGTGAGCGCGACGCCCACAACGACGCCGAGAAAGGTGATGAGCAACACGACGACCAGGCTCAGCGCGAAGGCGGCGAACTTCTCGATCACGACCTGCCAGCGCGGGACCGGCGCGCTCATCAGCAGGTCCATGGTGCCGTGCTGCTCCTCGCCGGCCAGGCCTGCCGCGCCGAACTGCACCGCGTATACCGCCAGGATGAGCGGCCCCATCGAGAAGAACTTGGTTGCAAGCAGCCCTTCCAGGCTGCTGAAGTCTTTGACGTCGCCGGTCAGCGCTTTGAGGGCCGGCGGGAGCGCTTCGATGATTTTGTCGAGTCCTTCGAAGCCTTGGATGGTAGGGTACATCAGGACGACGAGTAAACCCAGCAGCGCCAGCACTAAGCCCCACCCGAACGTGCTTTTCCGGGTATCGAACAGAGTTTTGCGAAAGATCGAGCCTATCATAGGGTTTATAACCTTTTGAGCAGGGGCGCGTCGGGAGCGGCCCGCAGCGCGCCCCTGCGACAATTGTATGCTATTAAAGATTATACACTCAGGTCGCGCCGCTCGAAGCTGAAGACCGACAGCGCCAGGAACACCGCGCTGACCACGACGAGAACCAGCACGCCGACGGCCTGAATGCCGTCAAGCATGACGCGCGTGCCGCCGTAGTAGTAGAACGGGTTGATATACTGCGTGGCGTCGAGCGCGTCGGTCATGGGCGCGAAGGCGCTGAGCATGTACGCCGCGATCAACACCACCGCCGCCAACTGCCCCGCCGAGAACCGGCTCGGCAGCGCCGCCGACAGCAAGAAGGTCAGCGCGCCGAAGCTGATGACGAGCAGCATCAGGTTCAGCATGCCCAGGATCAGCCGGTCTATGGAGGCCGACAGGGTGGGCGTCACTGCCAGCGCGCCGAGCACGGCGACGGACATGATCGCCACCACGAGCGCCAAGCCCGCGACGAACGCGGCGAACTTCTCCAGGATGACCCGCCAGCGCGGGACCGGCGCGCTCATGAGCAGGTCCATTGTGCCGCGTTTTTCCTCGCCGGCCACCGCCGACGCCCCGGCGATGATCCCGTAAGCGACCAGGATCACCGAGACGTAGTTGAAGAAGTACGACGAGAGATAACCGTTGGGCGTGAGCATGTCCTTTGCCTCGCCGAGAAAGCCCTGGAAGATCGGCGGCAGGTTCTCCAACATTTGCTGAATCCCTTCCATTTCATTCAGAAAAGGGTACAGCAGGATGATGTAAGCAGCGAGCATCGCCATCACGATGCCCCAGCCGATGATGCCCCGGCGGGCATCTTTTAGGGTCTTGATAAACACTGCGCCCGGCATCAGTCACCTCCGTAAAACGTTAGGAAGATTTCCTCAAGGCTGGGTTCTTCGTAGGCCAGGTCGAGCACTTCGTAGTTGGCCGCGACCTTAATCACGGGGTCCAGTTTGCCGCTGACCCGGAAGCGCACCGCACCGCCGTTGTTCACGATGCTGACGTCTTCAACGCCGCTAATTTGCTTGAGCTGTTGGGTGGCGGCCTGCGCCGAACCGTTGCCCAGTTGGAGCGTCATCCAGCGGAAGCTGGCATGCTTCAGGTCGCCCACCTGCTCGACCGCGCTCAACACGCCCTCGCGCAGGATGCCGACCCGGTCGCACACCCGCTCGACCTCCGGTAGGTTATGCGAGGAGAGAAAGACGGTCTGCCCGGCCTCGCGCACTTCATCGACGATGTGGTAAAAGGTCTGCTGTACCAGCGGGTCAAGGCCGCCGGTCGGCTCGTCCAGAATCAAAAGCTCCGGCTCGTGCATCAATGCCTGGATCAGGCCGACCTTGCGCTTCATGCCGGTCGAGAGGCCGTGTATTTTGCGCGACAGGTCGATATCGAGCCGTTCGGCGAGTTCGCCGGCTTTGTCACGGCAGCGCACGCCGCGCAGCCGCTCGAAGTATTCCACCAAGCCCCAGCCGGTGAGGTTTTCCCACAACGCAAGCTCGCCGGGCAGGTAACCGGTGCGCTTGCGAATCGCGATTGAGTCTTGCCGGCTGTCCATGCCGAACAATGACGCGCTGCCTGCGCTGGCGCGGATCATGTCGAGCAAGAGGCGAATGGTAGTGGTCTTGCCGGCGCCGTTCGGCCCCAGGTAGCCAAAGACTTCGCCTTTGTGCACTTCGAGGCTCAGGTCGCGGAGTGCTGTAATTGCGCCATAGCTCTTGGTCAGTGTGTGCGTCTGGATAATGGATTGTGTTGCGTTCATAAGGAGCCTCCATAAGCCCGCTTTTTTCTTTTTTAGACTACACTAAAAGTTGCGCCTTGTCCGCCCCTAAATTTTGGGGGTGCGCAACCCGCGAAATTATACCGCGCTTTTTGCGAATATCAAGAGGTTGGAAGACGAATTTTGCGGATTCCTTGTCACTTGAGCCAGAAGCTTAACTCGATCTCGTCGCGCAGTGGAATGCCGTCCATGCCCACGAGCGGGATAGACGGCTTGAGGCGGCGGCTGTGTTCCACCGCGCCGGGGTACAGCGCGGTCAGGCAGTAGCCGCGCCGCTGGTAGAAGCGCAGCGCGTGGGTGTTGTCGTTTGTGGTGATGAGCCAGGCGCGGCGGCAGCCGGCCGCGCGGGCTGCCCGGTGCACCACCTCCAGCAGGGCAGCGCCGACACCCTGGCCGGCGCGCAAGCTGTCGAGCGAAGTCACTTCGCACTCCTCGCCGTCGATGCGGTATGTGACCAGGCCGGCCGGCTCTGTGTCGATCTCGGCGACGAAGCCGGGCAGCGTCGTCGCATCCCACAGGTGCCCGCGCGATACGAGAAGCGCCGAACCCCAGCGCTCGGTTAGTAGGCCGGCCGCCCACGCGCGGTCGGCGTCTTCGAGTGGGTGAGTCTTTGTGATGCTCATTGTGCTGAGCCTCTCGATATCCGATACTATTGGCGTAAATATACCGCGAACTCCCTTTTGTGGTATGGTATGATAGGGTTGGTTTATGGGGCGCTGCGGCGCATCCTGAAAAACTGCCCCAAGGATTTGTGGTGGGCTATCTAATTTTGAACGTTGACTGTTTCGAGTGGCTGGCGCAGCGTGAGGTGAATTCGGTTCACGCCGTTCTCACCGATCCGCCTTTCGGCGTCAAAGAGTACGAGTCGCTCCAGCAGCAGAAGATGCGCGATGGGCGCGGCGGCGTCTGGCGCATCCCGCCTGAAATCGGCGGCAGCAAGCGAATGCCGCTTCCCCGGTTTACCGTGCTGGGGGACGACGATATCGAAGCTTTGCAAGACTTCTTTGGACGGTGGGCCGCACTTGTCTTTCGAGTCCTGGTACCGGGGGCGCACCTGTTTGTCGCGGCTAATCCTTTGCTGTCTCATGTTGTGTTTAGCGCGATTGCGTCGGCTGGCCTGGAAAAGCGGGGCGAGATTATCCGATTGGTCCGCACGTTTCGGGGCGGCGACCGACCAAAGGGCGCCGAAAAGGAATTTGAAGACCTTTGTACGATGCCGCGCGCGACGTATGAACCTTGGGGACTGTTCCGTAAACCGCTCGAAGGTCGGGTCGTGGATAACTTGCGCAAGTGGAAGACCGGCGCTCTGCGACGACCTGCCGTGGATGTGCCGTTTAGTGATGTGATCGAAAGTACTCGAACGCCGCGCGCCGAGCGCGACATTGCGCCGCATCCCAGCTTGAAGCCGCAGCGCTTTTTGCGCCAGTTGGTTTGGGCGGCGCTGCCGTTCGGAGAGGGCGTCGTGCTCGACCCATTTATGGGCAGCGGCTCGGCAGTTGCGGCTGCTGAAGCGCTGGGCGTGGAGAGCATCGGGCTGGAAATCGATCCTGAGTATTTCCAAATGGCCGAACAGGCTATTCCCAGGTTGGCAGCGGTTTCTGCCGATTCAAGTTTCTCACATGAGGGTAGATTCGGCGCTCAAAATATAGTCCAGCCACGGCTGTTTGAAGGTTAACGCCGCCGGCCGACGACGTGAGCCGGGTCCTGATAAATAGGATTGGCGCGCAGCTTGGCGATACCTTGGTGGTTGATTGACGCCGTAATCGTGCGCCGCGAGCTTCCATGACGCCCGCTAAAATTCCAATCATCTTCGTCGAGTTCGGCGGCCAACACCTGGACAAATTCTACGGGGCGTCGCTCTTCTTCGGGTTGAGTCTTTGTATCAACCGTATACCGAAAGATCATATACCACCCTTGTTCGGGATTGTGTCCCTGCCAACCGCCTTTTTGTTTGGATACTTTTACCTCTATACCCTGGGCGCCTCTGAGAACGGCGCTGTTCTCGTAAAAGCCGGTCGGCAGCAAATCGGGGAAGCCGCCCACCTGTCGATTGCGCTCTAAACTTGGGGATACTTTGCCAAGATTTTGAACGACGATTTCGCTCAGGATGCCAGCAAAGGAGTTACCAAGCAACATGTCTTCGATCCGCCGGTAATTCTCGCCGACCAGGAATCTGTTCAAGTCGCACAGGAAAGCGTAAGTCATGTCTATGGCTGCGAGGACGTCTTTCACCGCGAGGTTATAGGGTAAATCGGCCCCGTGATGAACAAACTCCGGCTTAACCGATGGTCTGGCAATGTAAGGCTTTGACATACCGGTCAACGGCTGCGCCCCGGGCCGGGAATCATGTCGAGCGGGCGCGCGAAGATCATGCGGCCGGCCGGCGTCTGGATGTGCTTGGTGACCTCTACCTCGATGGTGCGGTCGATGTAACGCTTGCCTTCCTCGATGACGACCATCGTACCGTCGTCGAGGTAGCCCACACCCTGGTTGATCTCTTTACCTTCTTGCAGCACGCGGATGGTCATGTTCTCGCCGGGCAGATATACGGCTTTGACGGCGTTCGCCAGTTCATTGATGTTGAGCACGGTCACGCCCTGGAGTTCGGCCACGCGGTTAAGGTTAAAGTCGTTGGTCATCACGGGCGCGCTGTACTTGCGCGCCAACAAGACCAGCTTCTCGTCGGCTTCGCGCACACTTTCGATGTCGTCGTCGATGATCTCGATGAGCGAGTCTTCGTCTTGCTGCATCTCGTTGAGGACCTCCAGACCACGGCGGCCCCGGTTGCGGCGCAGCGTGTCCGAAGAATCGGCGATGTGTTGCAGTTCGGCCAGGATGAAGCGCGGCACGACCAGCGTGCCGCCGACAAACCCCAGCTTGCTGATATCGGCGATGCGCCCGTCGATGATGACGCTGGTGTCCAGCAGGATGCGCCGGTTGCTGCCCCTGGCATTCTCGCCGAACCACGCGCTTTCGAGTTCCACGCGCTTGAGTTTTAAGAGCCGGAAGATATCCTCGGCGCGGCTGGAGAAGATCAGAAGGTTGATGTAGCAGATGATAACGGCAGAGACGATGGGGCCGAATTGGTTAAACGGTGCCGGCATCTGCGAGAGCGGCACGGTGAACAACGCCGCCATCGCCAGCCCGCAGAACAACCCCATTAAGGATGCGAGCAGGGTTTGCGACGGTCGTTTGCCGATCCACAGGCGGGCGGTGCGCGCCGGACGGGTGGTGAGCCAGGGCGCCAGAATCAACCCGGCGAGCGCGCCGAAAAACATAAACACCAGGATGGTAACCTGGATGTATCCGCCCTCGAATTCCAGGAAGCTCGAAACCCAAACGCCGAACTGGGTGCCGAAAAAGGCGAAGACGATCATCAACAGGATGCGCAGGATAAATTCAGTACTCATATGATTCACTCCACGCGCTGCGCACACCAAACACAAAAAGCACGAGTGAGCGCATCCTTAGACTCACTGGTGCCAACGCCAAAACGCCGTGTAATAATGAGATTTGTTTTGATCGTAGGTTTTTGTGGTCAGGGGTGCGCATCTAAATAAAAACCGAAAACCGATGCTAAACTCGGCGCTCCCGCCATGCGCGGAAAATAAACGTGTGCCGGGATGCCAGGTTCCCCTATCGCGTCTCCATTGTAACATGTCGGGCTATAAAAAATCAAAGGTTTTGTTTGTCTCTCCTTACAGCAGCGAACTATGGCGCCGGAAGGACCACCCTAGAGTTCATACGATTCGCCCGGCTTGAGCAGCAAGACTTTCGTATCGGTCTTCTTGCCCACCGACTTGGCCCAGGCACCGGGGTCATCGATTCCAATGACCGGGAAAGTGTTGTAATGAATGGGGACGGCCACCTTGGGCTTGATGAACTCGATGGCGCGGGCGCCGTCGTCCGGCCCCATCGTATACCAGCCGCCGATGGGCAGCACGGCTAAGTCGATGCCTTTCTCGCCGATGAGTTTCATATCGCTGAAAAGCGACGTGTCGCCGGCATGGTAGAACTTCTTGCCGTCCTTGCTGGTGAGGATGACCCCGTTAGGCATACCGCCGTAGGTGCCGTCGGGCAGGGTGGAACTGTGGAACGCGATAGTCAGCTCGGCGCTGCCAAAGTCGAAATTTCCGCCCCCGCCGGTATTGAGACCCTTCACTTTCTTCACGCCCTGTCGGGCGAGCCACTGGCTGATCTCGACGTTGCTGATGGTGGTCGCGCCGGTGCGCCGGGCGATGGCTACGGTGTCGCCCACGTGGTCGCCGTGGCCGTGCGTGAGCACGATGTAATCGGCATCCACTTCATCCGCCGAGACCGATGCCTTGGGGTTGCCGTTGAGGAAGGGGTCAATCAATATTTTGACGCCGTTCATCTCCAGGCTGAATGCCGCATGTCCCAACCAGGTTACTTTAAATGTCATGGTATAGCCTCCTTACGGTGCTGCGCATAGGTTTATTATTCTATTTTAGAGTATACGTTCGATTGGGGTATAGCGCCAAACAAGCGCAGCATCGAGGGGCGGCCCCGGAAAAGACAAACGCCGGGCGTCGCCCGGCGCTTGCCTGTAATTGATCGTTCGCCATGACCTGATGGAGGGGATCGGTTTCCGTCAGGCGGCACGGCGGTCGCTGGATTGCTCTTCTATTCCCACCCAAAAATGATTCCGGCGCACCTGCTTAGCCGTGCGCAGTTCCAGGCCGTTTAAGCCCGCTACATCGCCCGGTTCTTCGAGCGTGCTGGGATGAACATAGCACACGTTCGGCGTTACTTTATATTTTTGCTCGTAGTAAGTGACGGCGCGCGTCACCTTTTCGGCCAAAGAGCGCTTTTTGTCGTCATCGAACCAGAGCATACCGGTCTTCATCCTATCATACATCCTTTCAAAAGTTCAAATTGACACGACAAATCCATACACCTGTCGCGGAGCGTACAGGGCCGATGGCACATAAATTGTTGGGGGGTCTTGGCTTTGCTTCTGGGGATCACCGGACAGCAAGCTGCGCCGTGCAGCTTATTATACACGTTTTGCGGCTAGGGCAAAAGTCGGGCTGCCGAGGCGCTGCGCGCCGGCGTCTGGGTCAGCGATGCGATGGCGCGTGCGGCGTCGGCGGCGCTGTACGCCGCGCCCCAAAAGCTTGTCATATCGACCCCCGCTACCGCCAGGAAGTCCCCGCCGCCGCTCAGCCGTTCTGCACCGGTGCCGGGTACGCCTGCCGCGTGTTGGGCGGTCTGCGCGCTGGCGACCCGGCCCACCAGCCGCACCGAGAATCGCTCTTGCAGAGCCTGCGGCAAGCGCCCAGGATAGGTCTCGCTGCATAGGAGGTGGATGCCGGCGGCCGGCCCGTACTGCGCCAGCACGACCAGCGAATCGCGCGCGCCGGCCCCGACCGTCGATGCCAGCGACGACGGCGTATTGACGGCGACGATGACGGCAGGCCGTTTGCGCGGCGGGTTGACCTGGTGGCGGGCCTGCGCCTCGCGCACCAGCCAGGTCAGCAGGTTATCGATATCGACCGGCTGTACGGCAAGCGGGGCCAGGCGGTGCGGTAGGCTGTCCAGCGGGCCAAGCGCGCCGCCCAGCGGATCGATCAGCACGATCTGCATCTGCGCCGGCGGGTTGGTGAGCGCCAGCCCCAGCAGCATACTGCGCAGCAGCGTCGATTTACCGGCGCCCTCCTGCCCGGCGATGAGGATATTGCCAACGTTGGGCGCCTCCAGGCGCACGAGCAGCGGGCGGTCGTCGTCGGTCGCGCCCACCACCGCCGTCAGCGGCGCGAGGCTGCCCACCCGGTCGAGCAGGTCGAATAGATCGACCGGTGGGTCGGTGACGCCGAAGTCGAAGCCCGGCATGGGCAGCGCAGGCGTCTGCGGCGGCAGGATGGGCACGGTCTGGCCCTCGATGATGACCGGCAGGTCGTCGTCGAAGCAGTCCAGGTCGTCCGGCGTATCCTGCTCGACCGTCATCCGGCGGCGAAGATAGGTCTTCTGGATGCGAATCGCGACGATTTCTTCTTCGTAGTGTTGAGTCTTTTTCGTGTAGCGCGCCATACGCAATCCTCGACAAACAAAGAGACGGCAGCTAAGCCTGCCCCTGGTACTGCCGGATGACGGCCACGACCCAGCCCTGGATTTCGATATCGTCCAACGGGACGATGATATCCCGGTAGTGCGGGTTGGCCGGCACCAGCCTGACGGTGTTGCCCTCGCCCCGGTAGAAGTGCTTGAGCGTGGTTTCGTCGCTGCTGAGCAGCCGGGCCGCGACCATTGTGCCGTTGCGGAGCGGCCCGCTCCAGCGCGGGCACACCACGACGATATCGCCGTCGTTGACCAGCGCGTCGATCATCGAGTCACCGCGCACCCGCAGCCCGTACAGGTCGTCGCGCCGGGGCACGATATCGGGCGTGACGGTGATGACTTCATCGGGAGACATCTCGTTTTGGGTCGCCGACCAGGTGGGCAGGCTCGCGCCGATGTAACCGTAGATCGGCAGCCGCACCTGTCCGGACGGGCGCATGGGGTGCTGGTCGCCCCAGCCTTTGTCGGTCAGGCGAATCCCGCGCGATTTGCCCGGCTCCTGCTCGATGTAGCCTTTGTGGGCGAGGACCTTGAGATGGTAATCGACGTGCGACTTGCTGCTGAAGCCAAGCGCGTCTTGCATTTCTTCGTAGGTTGGCGGATACTGATTTTCACGGATATAGTGCCGCAGGTACTTTAAAAGCGCCTCTTGGCGTGCGCTGAGCTTGCTCATACAAAACCTCCAAATACGCAGAACGTTCGTTCCATTCATATTATACAGAACGTCCGTTCTAAAGTCAAGTCTGTATATTAGGATTAGTGGGTTGGTTAAAACGATGGCCGGTCAAGTGATTCTCGTGACAGGTGGGGCAGGTTATATCGGCTCGCAGTTCATCCGCGACCTGGCAGCCGACCCGCGCTACGCCGGCGCAACCGTCAGGATTTACGACAATCTGCTGCGCAATCACCTGTTTGGATTGATGGACCTGCCCGAAGGTCATTACGAGTTTGTCGAGGGTGATATCCTCGACCGGCTCAACTTACAGCGTGCCATGCATGGAGTTGATGTGGTGGTGCACTTGGCCGCCATCGTGCGCACGCCGATGAGCTTCGACCACCCGGCATGGACCGAGCAGGTGAACCACTGGGGGACCGCCTCGGTGGTGGCGTGCGCGCTGAGCGCCGGCGTGCCGCGCCTGGTGTACGCCAGTTCGTCCAGCGTCTACGGGCCGGGCGGCCCGTTCCGCGAGGACGACGCCTGCCACCCCATCGGCCCTTATGCGATATCCAAACTCAAGGGCGAGGACGAGGTCCGGCAGGGCGGCGCGCGCGGTCTCCAGACGGTCATCGTGCGGCTGGGCACCGCGTTCGGCAGCGCGCCCGCCATGCGTTTCGACGGCGTGGCGAATCACTTCGCATACCTGGCCGGCGTGGGCCGCCCGCTCACCATCCACGGCAGCGGCGAACAGGTGCGCCCGCTGATTCACGTCCGGGATGCGTCGGCGGTGCTGCGCCTGTGCCTGGACGACGCGCGGGCCGACGGCGAGACGATCAACGCGGCGACGATGAATCTCTCGGTGAACGAGATGGCCGGGGCGGTGCAGCTTCTCGTGCCGGAGGTGGCGATTCGCCGCACCGAGCAGGATGTGTTGACGCGACTCAGCTTTCGGGTGAACGTCGATAAGCTGGCAGCCCTGGGCTTCGCGCCGCGCTTCGACCTGGTGGACGGGCTGCGCGAGATGCTGGCGCGCTGGCAGTACGTGAGCGCTGTACCGCCGGCCGGCCCTACCCTGTCGCTGCTTGAGAGCTAGCGGCGGTCTGGCGGAATTTGCCCGTCTTGCGCTTAGGCTAGGCTGCATAGATAATCGGGGTCAACACGCAACGTAATGTAAGACTATTGCCTCTTATGCGGCGGCGCCGCAGCGAGGGGGAGCTACGTCATGCAAAATCTCGTCGGCATGCAGCTCGGCGCGTATCGTGTCGTCGAACGGATCGGCGAAGGCGGTATGGCGACTGTCTTCAAGGCGTACCAAGCCAGCGTAGACCGCTTTGTGGCGCTAAAGGTTTTGCCGGCGCAGTATGCCAACGATCCCCAATTCCTGGGGCGCTTCCAGCAAGAAGCGCGCACCATTGCCCGGCTCGAACATCCCAACATCATCCCGGTCTATGATTTCGGCGAGCAGGCCGGCATCACTTACCTGGTGATGCGCTATTTGCAGGCCGGGTCATTGAAGGAAATCCTGGAGAAAGGCCCGCTGCCCTTTGCCGATATCGTCCGCGTGATGAACCAGGTCACCGGCGGGCTGGACTACGCGCACCGGCAGGGCGTCGTTCACCGCGATATCAAGCCGGCCAATATCCTGGTAGACCGGGAAGGCAATGCTTTTCTCACCGACTTCGGCATTGCCAAAATTCTAGAAGGCAACGTCAGCTTCACGGCGACCGGCGGCACGGTAGGGACGCCGGCCTACATGGCGCCGGAGCAGTCGATGGGCGGGCAGGTGAGCACGCGCGCCGATATTTATTCGCTGGGCATCACCTTGTACGAAATGCTCGCCGGGCGGGTGCCCTTCCAGGCCGATACGCCGGTCGCGGTCATCCTCAAGCACCTGCACGACCCGCTCCCCATGCCGCGCGAGTTTAACCCGGATATCCCGGTGGACGTCGAGCGCGTGGTGCTGCACGCCTTAGCGAAGGACCCGGAGGAGCGCTATGAACGCGCCAGCGAGATGGCCGCCGACCTGGAGCGCGCCATGTCTGCCGCCGAAACGCGCGAGGCGCGCGGTTCCGAACTGCGCCAGCGCGCCGAGCTGACGGCGGAGACGCGCTCCTCGGCGGTGATTACGCCCGAAATACGCCAGATGATCGAGGAGATTTCGACCAAGCCTTCGCCGCCGCCCACCGAGCCGATGGAGAAGCCGTCCACCGATTCGCAGACCGTGATCGTGCAGGGCGGTATGCCGGCCTGGGCGGTCGGGCTGCTGCTGGTGGCCGTGCTGGTGGCGGTGGCGGCGGTGGCGCTGCTTTCGACGCAGGTGTTAGGCACCGGCGCGCAGCCGACCGCCTCGCCTTCGCCGCCGCCGACGCAAACGCCCGACTCGAATGCGACCGGCACTTGGGAGGCGGTTAACCGTATTTTCGCTTCGCAGACCGCCGCCGCTTTCCAAAATCTCGTCGCCACGCTCACCGGCGAGGCCGAGGCGGCGCGCGACGGCGACTCCGATGGGTTGAGCTACGCGGAAGAGATGGCGGCCGGCACCGACCCGGATAGCCCCGACACCGATGGCGACGGCATACCCGACGGTCTGGACGAAAACCCGCTGTCCGCCGTGACGCCGCCGCCGCCCACCCCGACGGTCGCGCCCTTCTCGGCGGACCCGGTGTACTACCACCCCTCCGGCTACTTCCGCGTCGATCCGCCGGCCGGCTGGGAGCGCAGCGAGACGCACGATTCGCTGTCCGCCAGCGCTGCTTGGACGAGCGACGAGGCGGGCGGGATGGTCAGTGTGTATGTGCGCCGGCTGAATGTGTTCCCGGCGCACGAAGACCTGCCGGCCTACGCGACGGACCTGCTGGCCGAGGGGCCGGCCGTTTATGATATCATGACTATCCTGGAGCGCGACGACGAAAACGACCCGCTGGAGCTTTCTTTCAAGGCGATGCATCACGGCAAGGATTACTTCGGGCGGCACTGGACCGGCGTGGACGGCGACCTGATCTGGTATTTGAATGTGGCCGTGCCCGAAGACGACACGCTGCTGCTCGACCGGCTCGTGGCGTTGACGCTGCCCTCGTTGCAGGTGGATGGCGCCGGCGGGCTGGGGGTGAAGTTCGCCGAGCCGGTCGAGCCGGGCGAACCCTACACCGACCCCGACGACCGGTTCGAGATGATCCCGCCGGCCGGCTGGCTGCGCGAGACGTCGGACCAGCGGGTGATGTGGCGCTACGGCGGCGATGTGATCGCGGATATCACGCTCGACCTGTTCACGCTCGATGAGCCTTTCAAAGCGGACGACGCAGCCGCTTATCTTAACCGGGGGCTGCATGACGTTTACGACCAGTTCGACGATTACATCACCGTCGGGCGCGGGTACGATGACCGCCCGGCCTGGCACGAACTGCGGCTGTGGCAGGGCGAGCGCAATTACATCAAGCGCCAGTGGACGGGCGGCGCGAGCCATACTGCCTGGGTGCTGTCGATCATGACGCCGGATGACTACCCCGGCATGCTCAATGCGCTGGAGGCATTGGTGCTGTCGGGCTTCAATTTCAACGTCGAGGCCGCCGAGGCTCCCTCCCTGACGATTGAACCCGGCCCGATCTATTACCACCCCTCCGGCGATTTTGAGATCGTACCGCCGGCCGGCTGGCAGTTGATCGAAATGCAAAACATGGTCTTCCAGACCGAGCGCTTCGGCACTGGCGAGTCGGTTTATAACCTGGCCGCCTGGGCGAACGCGACGCACGATCTACAAATCAGTGCGGGCGTGATGCATATGGCGCAGCCGATCACACAGCAGGAGTTGGTCGCTTTTGTCGGCGCCTATTCGCTGAGCTTCTGGCCCTACGAAGACTATACCATTATCGACAGCGACTATACGAGCCAGGTGATCCGGCTCGACATTGAAGGGACGATGGACGGCGAGAAGCAGTTGGCCCGGCAGTGGAACGGCCTCGCCGGGGACCGGCTCGTATGGTTCCTGTCGGTCGCCGTACCGTCGGAAGGGCGCGCGCAGCTCCGCGCGCTGGAGGCGCTGCTGCTGCCGAGTCTGAAGGTCTATGAGGACGCCGGCGCCGGGGCGGTCTGGCCCGAACCGGTCGAGCTGGCGGATGCGTACACCGACCCATCCGGTGGGTTTACGCTGCGCCCGCCGGACGGCTGGCAGCTTTCGGAAGAGGTGGAAGGGGCGCGCATCGACGGGTTCAGCCGGGTGAGTTGGACGCATGACGCCCCCCTCGCGGTGGTCTCGGTCGAGCTTTACCGGCTCGATGCGCCGTTTAATCCTGACGAGCGCGTGGTTTATCTCGACAAGACGCTGTTAGAACTGTACAACGATTTCGACGATTACGTCACCATCGGGCTGGACGAGCCGAGCGACCCGGCCCGCCGTGACCTGCGGCTGTGGCGCGGCGGGGAGTCGTACCTGATGCGGCGGTGGGCCGGCGGCGCGGGCGACCTGGCCTGGGTGGTGGCGTTCCTGGCGCCGGGCGACTACCCTGCCCTGCTCAACGACCTGGAAGCGCGCCTCCTGCCGACCTTCGCGGCGCAGACCGGCGTCGTGGCAGCGCCGCCCATCACGATTCAGCCGGGCGAGCCGTACACGCACCCCTCCGGCGTGTTCGATATCACGCCGCCGGCCGGCTGGGCGCACGAGGCGCAGATGGACGGGGACCGCATCCGGGTTATTTGGTCGAACTGGGACCCAGATGCGGCGGTCAGTGTGGATGTCTTCCCGCTCGACACGCCTCTTTCGCGCGATGAGTTGGCGGCCCGCACCTCCGACGGCCTGGAGCAGCTTTACAGCGCCTTCGACGGATATACGATCCTGGCGAGCGACTACGAGAGCGATCCAATCCGCCTCGATTTGCGGTTGGATCAGGGCGAGCAGCAATTCGCCGCGCGCGTGTGGGCCGGCGCGCAGGGGAATGTCGCGTGGGTCCTGTCGGCGCTCGTGCCGGGCGAATACCCCGCGCTGCTTGACGAACTCGAGGCGCTGGTCTTGCCGGCGTTCCGGGTTCACCCGGAGACGGCGCTGCGCAGCGCGGCGGCCTTTGCGAGTGACGTGTTGGCCGAGGTCGCCGGGCAGCCGCCGGCCTACGCCGAGAGCTTCGAGCAAGGTCCCGGCTTCTGGCGGCTGGAGGGCGGCGCGGCGCTCGTCGATGGCCGCGTGGAACTGCCGCCGGGCGGCAAGATGTCTTGTGATGGCTGGGGGATGACCGCCTTTGTGATGCGCACCGAGGTGGAGTTTGGCACGGCGGGCGGGACGGTCGGCTTTGCCTTCGGCCCGAACGAGTTGCTTTTTGAAGCGCCCGACCCGGCGCACTCGTTCGTCACGCTGCGGCGCGGGGATGAGAAGATCGCCGGCTTTGAACTCGACCCGGCGCTGCTGCAAGGCGGGCGGCTGCCGGTGACGCTGGTGGTCGATCCGGCGCAGCGGGTGGCGGCGCTGCTGGGCGAGCCGGGGATGCCCGTGCTGGCAGCCGAGGCGGTCGAGTTGGAGCCGGGAGCGCTGGTCTGGTCTGCCGGCGGCGAAGCTTTGGCGCTGATAGACGGCGTGCAGTTATGGAACCTGGCCGCGCCGGAACACCTGGCGTTTGACCGGGAGGCGGCGCAGGCGTTCGGTGCGCAGATGCGCGAGAAGGTCGAGCGCCGGGCGCCGGATGCGGCGGACGGGTTCGACTCGGTCACCGACGCTTGGGAGATCGAAGGCGGCATGTGCGACGCGCCCGGCCAATTGGGTATCTGCGGCGAGGGCGCCGACGCGACCTACCGCTACCTGGCCGTGGGTGACTTCGTGCTCCGCGTCAAGGTCGATGTGGATTGGGCGCGGGTCGGCGATTGGTCTGTCTTTCGGGTGCGCTTTCCGGGCGAAGATGGCGTCAATACCTTCGCGCTGACTCTGACGCGGGATGGCTACCCAACCGCCGACCTGCATCGCTTCTTCGGAGACGGCGAGTACGAGACAATTCTGGCCGGCCCGGTCGATTTGCTGCCGCCGCGCCCGTTCGAGTTGAGCATGGCGCTCGTTGAAGGCCGGTTCGGGGTTTACGCCGATGAGCGCCCGGTGTTCTATGTCGAGGGCGTCAAAGCGGGCAACGGCTTGATCTCGTTTGGCGTGGAGGCGCTGGGCGTGGCGCTGGACGATTTCCAGGTCTGGACGATAGGGATGCCGCCGGGACCCCCGCCGGATGTTGACGTGTGGGATTGCAGCCTGGAGGATCAACCGGACCGAAACACGCTTTGCTTTGAGGTTCCGCACCGGCCTTTGTTGCAGCTTGAGCCGCTCGACTTCAACGCCGGCAGCCCGGCCTGGTCGCCGGACGGGAGGCAGATCGTGCTTGAGGGCGCCGGCGGGCCGCCCGACTATATCTCTAAGCTTTGGATTGTCGATGTAAAGTGCTACGAGCGCCCGGACTGCCTGGGCGAGCCGCGCCCGCTGGCGCATGCCGATACAGGCTCTGCCGGGCGGCCTGAGTGGTCGCCGGACGGCAAGTGGATTGCGTTCGTCGATGACTGCGCGCTGGCGCTGGTGCCGCCCGACGACAATGACGGTACGGGCTATCGCCGGCTGTGGGCGCCGGAGGCGGAGAGCGCCGCGTGTGTGGCGGCGCTGGCATGGGGGCCGGCGGGGCGTCTGGCTGCCGTGATCGAAGACGCGCAGGGCGAAGGCGATGACCTCAAGCAGGTCGTGAAAGCGTTCATCTTCGATGCGGCGGATGGAAGCGCCGTGACGGTCTACGAGGAGACGCGCAAGACGCGCGTCTATTTCAACGACCTGGCCTGGCCCCCCGGCGGCGAGCAGCCCGTAGCAGCAGTATACGACGAAACGTTAGGCACGGAGGTATTCTGGACCTTCCCGCTCGATGGCAGTGGATCGGTCCCGGCAGAAAGAGAAAGTATCCCGGATTTCAGCGCTTGGCTGAAGTGGCACTGGCCGCGCTGGGGTAAGATGCCGGCGCTGCCCGGAGGCGAGGATAAAGGCGGCGCGGCTGCCGATCCGCTCGAATGGATCGCCGGACGCCCGCCCGACTACAGCGACGACTTCCACGACGCGGGCGGCGGCTGGTCACAGGGCCGCCTGGAGGGGCTGTCGGCGGCGCTTATCCGCGACGGCGGGTACATCCTGCGCGCCGGGGCGCGTAACCCGGCGTTGGCGATTGCGCCCTACCTGGAGCGCCCGGATGCGTTCGTCTGGCAGGTCCAGGTAGAGCCGCGCCAGGTGGATTGGGCGCTGCCGCAAGCGCTGGTCTCGTTGAATACGGTCTCGCGGCCCAACGAACCCGGCGAGATGCGCTACCTGGTGCAGTTCATCGGCGGCGAGCCGCCGCGCCTGGCTCTGGTTCAACTGGAGGGCGATGACGCCCGGACGACGCTGGCCGAGGGGGATATCCCGGCGGCGGCGCTTGCGGGTAAGCCGGTGAAGCTGACCATCGCAGCGACCGAGGGCGTCTTGAGGGTGTATGTCGATGGCGAGCCGGTCATGAAGGCCCCAGACGTGGATATCGGGTCGGCGGTCTTCACGCTGTGGGTTGCGCCGGGGCAGGCGTTCGCCTTCGACGACTTCGCCGTGTGGAAGCTGGCGCCTTAAGCGCCGCCGGCCGCCAAACCAGACCGCGAATACCCCACGCGAATTCTTGATTATTCGCGCGATTGGTGTTATTCGTGGTTTGTTTTTTGTGCGCTTATGCGAAAGGTGTGACGAGCGTGCGATGGAACCCTCCGCGTTTGTTGGTGATTAACGGCGCTCTGGCGGTGACCCTGGCGGCGCTGCTGCTGCTCATCCGGCTCACCGCGCCGGGCGGGATCGCCCCGCCGGCCCCGCAGCCGGGCGAACTGCTCTACGCGACGACCTTCGACGACTTTAACGACGAATGGGATTTGTACGAGGGGCGGCGCGCGGCGCAGGTCGAGGACGGGATGCTGAAGGTCAGCATCGACGTGGCGAACAACGGCTCGTTTAGCTGGCTGGACCGCATCTTCGGCGACTTCGACCTGACGGTCGAGGCGATGCAACTTGCCGGCCCGGATGACAACGGCTTCGGGGTGATCTTCCGGCACCGCGACCCGGACAATCATTATCACCTGCTCATCAGCGGCGACGGCTATTACAAGGTGACGCGCGTCAAGGACGGCGAAGCCGAAACGCTTACGGCAGACTGGCGCGCCTCCGCGCACATCAAACCGGGCACGGGCGAAACGAACGTGATCCGGGTGGTGGGCCGGGGCAGCCGGTTTACGTTTTATATCAACGGCGCGCGCGTGGATGATTTGTGCCTGGGCGAAAACGTCGTGGCGTTCAACTGCGCGGGCGGCGAGTTGAGCGACGCGCTGGTCGATGAGACGTTCCCTTACGGGCGCGTGGGCGTCGGCGCGCTGAGCTTCGGCACGCCGGGCGTGGTGGTGGGATTCGATAACATGGTCGTGGTGGGGCCGGAGCCGCAGTGAGCTACCAGATCGGTATAGATACGATTCACCTGCGCCCCACGCCGCGCCTGGCTCACACCGAGTATATGGATCACGATGCGCTGGTGAGCGCGGCGGCGGCGCGCGCCGGCCGGCCTTTCGAGGCGGCGTGGGATTTCGATTGGGTCTGGAACACGCCGCACGGCCCGGTAGATTGGGCAGCGGTGGGGCGCGTGACCGATATGGGGCATGCCGAGTGGCTGGAGGGCGGCATCGACCGGCGCGAGCCGAAGGAATCGCCGTTTAAGACGCCGGAGGAGGTGCTGGCTTTCGACGCGGTGGCGGAATACGGCCTGCCCGATATCGGCGAACTGGCGGCGTGCTACGAGGCGAACTATTGGGAGGGGCGGCGCCGATATCCCGACCTGGTGTATCCCGGCGGCTACTACCGCACCGTGGTTTCCGGCGCCATCGATGCGTTTGGCTGGGATATGCTGCTGCGGGCGGCGGCAGACCCGGCCGGCTTTGCGCGCGTGCTCGATTCGTTCTTCCGGCTGAGCATGCAGCATTTTAAGGCATGGGCGGCGACCTCGATTGAGGTGTTTATCTGCCACGACGATATGGTCTGGACGCAGGGGCCGTTTATGCGCCCGGACTTTTACCGGCGCGTGATCTTCCCGCGCTACAAAGAACTGTGGGCGGTGTTGAAGGCGGCGGGCAAAAAGATTCTTTACTGCTCCGACGGCGATTGGACGATGTTCGTCGATGATATCGCGGCGGCGGGCGCAGACGGCTTTATCTTCGAGCCGGTGATGCCGCTGGAGGCGGTTGTCAAAAAATACGGGCAGACGCACGTCGTCGCGGCGAGCAAGGTCGATTGCCGCACGCTGGCCTTTGGCGATAAAGACGCCATCCGGGCCGAGATCGACGCGACGCTGGCGCTGGCTTTCGATTGTCCGGGGTTTGTGTTCGCGGTCGGTAACCACATTCCCAGCAACGTATCGTTTGAAAACGCCGAGTTTTACATCGAATATTTGCGCAGCCGGTGGCATCGTTGATATGGAATCTAAGTAGGAGTTTTCCTGAAGTTGGCTTTTTAGCGCGTTAGGGTTCGGATTGTCGTCATGAGAGTGTACCTGGATACGTTGGGCTGCCGCCTGAACCAGAGCGAGATTGAGCGCCTGGCGAGCCGTTTCGCCGCCGCCGGCTGTGATGTGGTCACCGACCCGGCGCAGGCCGATCTGTGCGTGGTGAATACTTGTGCGGTCACCGCCGAAGCCGTGCGCAAGAGCCGCCAGCTCGTCCGGCGCCTGCACCGCGCCGGCCCACAGGCCGCCATCACCGTCACCGGCTGCTTTGCGCACCTGGAGCCGGAAGCCGCCGCGCGGCTGCCCGGCGTGGCGCACGTGGTGCCCAACGACGCGAAAGAGTCCATCGCGCCGCTCGTCGGCGATATCCCGGCTGCGCCGCTGCCGCCCGGCGCGCTGCGGACGCGCGCGTTTGTGAAGGTGCAGGACGGCTGCGACAACCGCTGTACGTTCTGCGTGACCACGCTCGCGCGCGGCGCAAGCCGGAGCCGCCCGCTGCGCGAAATCATCGACGAGATCAACGCGCTGGCGGCGGCGGGCTACCAAGAGGTGGTGCTGACCGGCGTGCACCTGGGCGCTTACGGGCGCGACCTGAACGGGCGCGGTTTGCACCTGGGCGCGCTGGTGCGGGCGGTGCTCGATGCGACCGGTTTGCCGCGCGTGCGGCTGTCGTCGCTGGAGCCGTGGGATATCCCCGGCGACTTCTTCGACTTGTGGGAGGACCCGCGCCTGTGCCGGCAGCTTCACCTGCCGCTGCAAAGCGGCGCGGCGGCGACTCTCAAGCGCATGGCGCGCCGCACCACGCCGGAGCAGTTCGCGGCGCTGGTCGCGGCGGCGCGCGTGCGCATCCCTGACCTGGCGGTCACCACCGATATCATCGTGGGGTTTCCCGGCGAAACCGCTGCCGAGTTCGGGGAGAGCCTGGCTTTTGTGCGGGCGATGGACTTCGCCCGGCTGCACGTGTTTCGTTATTCGCCGCGCCCCGGCACCGCCGCCGCTGCGATGCCGGGACCGGTGGGCCGGGCCGCGATGCGCGCGCGCGGCGAAGCGATGGCGGCGCTCTCGGAGGCAGGCGCGCGGCGCTTTGCGGCGCACTTCGTGGGGCGGGTGATGCCGGTGCTCTGGGAGACGCCGGCGCGGCGCGACGACGGCGGCTTTCTCAATACCGGCCTGACCGGTAACTACATCCGGGTGTGGCTGCGCGCGCCGCGCCCCTTGAACAACGTTATCATCCCCGTGCATCTGGTCGAGCTTGCCGATGGCGGGCTGCGCGGCGTCCTGCCCTCGGTACACGGCGGCAATTGACAATTGTCATATGCTTGCTATAAAATCCCCCCATGTTCTTTTTGGTTGGCGCATTTACGGAGGCAGACATGCACCCGAAAGCACAGCTTCAACAGGATTTGAAAGAAGCGATGAAAGCGCACGACGAGCTGCGCAAAAGTGTGATTCGTATGACGATCAGCGTGATTAAAAACGCCGAAGTCGAAAAGGGCGGCGAATTGACCGAGGAAGAGACGGCGGCAGTGCTGGTCGCCGAGGCCAAGAAGCGGCAGGACAGCATCGCCGACTACGAGATGGGCGGTCGGGATGACCTGGTTGCAGAAGAAAAGGCTGCGCTTGTCGTCTTGGAGGAATACCTCCCCAGCCGGCTCAGCCGCGAGGAAATCGAGACCGAGGCCAAGAAAGCCATCGAGGAGGTCGGCGCGGCGAGTCTAAAAGACGTGGGCGGCGTCATGAAAGTGTTGATGCCGCGCCTCAAGGGCCGCGCCGACGGCAAACAGGTTAACCAGGTGGTTAAGGAACTGCTGGCTTGACCCGCTCCATCGACTTGACCAGGCGCAGGCGCGCGCAGGAGTGGATGATGCGATTTACGACCCCCAAGGTGTGGCGAGAACTGAACCTGTCGGCGCACGTGGTTACGGCGGCGGTGTTCGTCGTGGTCTTTACCGTGTTGGCGACGGCGATTGTGGGTTACCTGGCTTTTGACCCCAATACCAACCTTGATCTTGCCGAAGGCGATGTAGCGCCGATGGATATCCGCGCGCCGTATGACAGCAGCTTCGAGAGTCCGATCCTCACCGATCAGAAGCGGCAGGAAGTCGTCAACAGCGTGCGCAATGTCTATAAGACCGATAACGAGGTGACGCGCCGCCAGGTCAACCGGGCGCGCCTGGTGATGGATTATATCGAACACGTGCGCAGCGATGCGTTCGCCAGCCTGTCGCAGAAGCAGGGCGACCTCGACGCCATCGAAGGGCTGACGTTCGACCGCGCGCAGCCCACGACGATTTTGATGCTGAGCGACGCCGACTGGAAGCGCGTCCGGGACCAGGTGAACCTGGTGCTGAGCAGCGTGCTCAGCGGCGAGGTGCGCGAGGAGAACCTGCAAACCATCTATGACAGTGTGCCGCGCCGCAGCGTGCTTTTCCCGGAAGAGCAAGAAGCGCTCATCACGCGGCTGGTGTCGCAGCTTATCAAGCCCAATACCTTTATCGACCCCGAAGCCACCGAATCGGCGCGCGAGGCGCAGCGGACCGCCGTAGCGCCGGTGGTGCGCTCGTTCCGCGAGGGGCAGATCGTGGTGGATCGCGGCAAGGTCATCACCAACCTGGATTTGGAGGCGCTCAACCGGCTCGGTCTGCTCACCGCCAAGCAGAATACCGGCCTTGAACTGGCCGCCGCCTTCATCACGGTGCTGCTCTCCGAGGTGATCGTGGCGCTCTACCTGAACCGGTTTCACCCGCGCCTGCTGGCCGATCTGCCCGGCGTGATCCGGCTGGGCGTGCTGTTTCTGTGCGCGCTGGTGCTGGCGCGTATGATGATCTCGCTGGACGGCGGCGGGCTGGGTTATCTTTATCCCGGCGCGGCGCTGGCAATGCTGGTCGCCGGGCTGGCCGGCGCGAACCTGGCGATTCTCATGACGACGATCCTGGGGCTGCTGGCCGGCATCATGGCGGGCAGCGTCGAGATGGCGGCGCTGGTCACGGCCGGCGGGATCGTCAGCGTGCTGTATCTGCGGCGCACCGAGCGGGTGAATGCCTTTTTCACGGCGGGCACGTTGGCGGGCGTCGCCCATGCGGGGGTTATCCTGGCGTTTGGCCTTACTAACTCTGCTATCAACCCCGACGTATTCGCGCTGCTCACCCGCATCGGCCTGGGGTTGATGAACGGCGTGCTGTCGGCGGCGGCAGCGCTGACCGTGCTCTTTGTGCTGGGAAGCGCCTTTAACGTCACGACCGGCCTGCTCCTCTCGGAGCTGTCGCGCCCGGATAACCCGCTGCTGCAACGCCTGATGCGCGAAGCGCCGGGGACCTACCAGCATAGTTTGATGGTGGCGAACCTGGGCGAGGCCGCCGCCGAAGTGGTGGGCGCGAACATGCTCTTGGTGCGGGTGGGGGCGCTGTATCACGATATCGGCAAGATGTACAATCCCACCATGTTTGCCGAGAACCACGCCTACGGCGATAAAAACGTCCACGCCGGGCTTAGCCCGCGCGAGAGCGCGCAGGCGATCATCCGGCACGTCGTCGAAGGCGAGAAGATGGCGCGCAAGGCGCGCCTGCCGGTGCTGGTGCGCAATTTTATCTTAGAGCATCACGGCACCACCAAGCCGGCGATCTTCTGGCACCAAGCGGTCGAGGAGGCCGGCGGCGATGAGAGCGCGCTCGACCCGGCGGATTTCTCGTATCCCGGCCCCAAGCCGCAGTCGCGGGAGACGGCGATTGTGATGATCGCCGACGGCTGCGAAAGCGCGATGCGCGCCGTGCGCCCATCCGGTGAGGAGGAGATTACCGCGCTGGTGAATAAGATCATCTCGCACAAGATGAGCGCCGAGCAGTTCGACGAGTGCGATCTGACTTTGCACGATCTCGACTTGGTGCGCGACACCATCGTGAGTTCGCTCAAGGGAGTCTTCCACCCGCGCCCGCAATATCCTGACGACGAGACGGCGCAAGCGCCGGAAGCCGCCCGCCTGCCGGCCGCGACGGCAGCGCCGGCGGCACCGGCGGCACCGGCGGCGCTCTCGGCAGGCGCTAACCGGGCGTCCCCTTCCGATCAAAAGCACCCGGCGGCGCAGCCGGCGCGCGCGCCGGCGCCATCTGTCCCAAATGTCTCGCCTGCCGCGACGCAGAAGCCAAAACCTAAAGAACCTAAAGAGGCGCCGGCGCTGGACGACAGGGCGGGCGACGGCGCGCCGGACGCGAAGGTGCGGCCGGCCGGCTCGGTGTGAGGGTGAGATGACCTATCACGTCGATGTCCAGGCCGATCCGGCGTTCGCCGGTGTAATCTCGACGGCGGCGCTGCGCCGGGCGGCGGCGGAGGTTCTGCGCCGGCAGAGCGCGCCGCCCGAAAGCGGGCTTGTGCTGGTCATCACGGGCGACGCAGCGGTGCAGGCGCTGAACGCGCAGTTCCGGGGCGTCGATGCGCCGACCGACGTGCTCTCTTTCCCGGCGGATGCCCCGCCCGTCCCGGAGGCGGTCGATTACCCGTACCTGGGTGATATCATCATCGCGTACCCGCGCGCGGCGGCGCAGGCGGCGCAGGCCGGTCACAGCGCGGAGGCGGAACTGCTGCTGTTGGTGGTGCACGGCGTACTGCACCTGTTGGGCTTCGACCACGACACCGGCGCGGCGCGCGCGGCGATGTGGGCGGCGCAGACGGCGGCGCTCGAAGCCATCGGCGCGCCGGTGTCGTCACCGTCCGAGTCCGAGGAAGTATGATTCACCACAGAGACCCAGAGGGTACGGAGAACGTCGAGCGGGGAGGCGGGTCTGCCGCGTCGATTCGAGAGGCGCTGGCGGTGGACCCCGAAGCCTACAGCCCGGTGGTCAGCAAGAGCCGCCGCGCCAGCCTGGGCTATGCGCTGGCGGGCTGGGCGTATATGCTGCGCTACCAAACCAACATCCGCATCCAGCTTGCCGCGACGGTGATGGTCGTCGTGATGGGATTGTGGCTGGGGTTGGGCGCGCCGGAATGGGCGCTGCTGGTGTTGGTGATCGGGCTGAACTTTCTGCTGGAGTTTATCAACGCGGCAATTGAGGCTGCCGTCAATCTCGCCAGCCCCGGCCTGCACCCGATGGCGCGCATCGCTAAGGATGTGGCGGCCGGCGCGACCCTGCTCGCGGCGGTCATCGCGGTGCTGGTGGGTCTGCTGGTGATGGGGCCGCCGCTGCTGGCGCGGCTGGGATTGGCGTAGCCGGCGCATTCACGGAAGCGAAAAACCATGATCGGACTCTACTTCAACCGTCCGGCGGGCCGGGGCGGGCCGCCCGCCTTGCTGATGTTCCTGCTCGGCGCGGTGGTCGCCCTGGCCGGCGCCGGCGCGCTTTACGTGTTCGTGCTGCGCGCGCCGGCGCCGCCGCCGGCTTTCACCGGCAACGCGGTTTGGCTGGGCGTTACGTGGTCGAACGACCCGCACACGCCGGAGGAGATTCGCTTGCTCGGCGAACATCTCAGCGCGCACGCCGTCCGCGACGTTTACGTCTACGTGAGCTATCTCCGCGTCGATACCAACAAGTGGAACGAGACTTACGAATATGCGCGCGAGTTCGTTCGCATCTTGAAGGAAGCCGCGCCGGGGGTGCGGGTGCTGGCGTGGTTGGGCGTGCCGGTGCACGTCGAAGACGGCACATACCGGCTGGACAGCGAGACGATCCAGGCGTACATCGTACAGTTCGCCGAGCGCGCCGTGACCCAGTTCGGCTTCGACGGTGTACAGCTCAACGTCGAGACGGTCTTTGACGGCAACGCGGATTTCCCGGTGCTGCTGGATGCGGTGAAAGAGGCGCTCGGCCCGGATGCCGTGCTCTCGGTCACGGTGCCGCCGGACTGGAACCCCGGCCAGCCCGGCGTGCCGGTCGCCGAAGGCGTCGATGAGGGGCTGCGCTGGAGCGCGGACTACAAGCGCGAAGTCGGCGCGCGCACCGACCAGATCGCGGTAATGGCGTATAACAGCCTGTTGGAATCGCAAACCGATTACGAAACCTGGATGGCCTACCAGGTAGAGGCATACTGTGCAGCGCTGGCGGATTTACCCGATGCGGCGGAGTTGGTGATCGGTGTGCCGACTTACGCCGACGCGCCGGGACACGACGAGCAGGTGGAGAGCCTGCGCGCGGCGCTCAACGGCGTGCGGGATGGGCTTCGGCGGGCGGGCGAGGCCGGTAAGGTGGTGGTGGGCGTCGGGCTGTACGCTTTCTGGGATGCCGACGCGGTGGAATGGGGGCTGTACCGGGAGATGTGGCTGAACGCGGCTGCGCCGTGATCGTGATTCGGAGTACTCTCTCAGTGCTGCTGTTCCATGTACACGTGCATCATCAAGTTGCCCAGCCGGATTTCGTCGCCGTCGTGGAGTACGTCCGGCTGATTGGGAACGAGGCGTCTTCCGTTTAGCCGCGTGCCGTTGCTGCTGCCCAGATCGACGAGCGTGAGCATGTCGTCGCGGCACCGGATGGCGGCATGGAGGCGCGAAACGCCTTGTTCGTGCGCCTGGTAGGGCGAGAGGTCCAAGTCTGGGTATGCTAAGTTGGCCGGGTCCAGGCGTCCGATAATGATTTCCTGGCTGGGGTCGAGCCGCAGCGGTTTGGAGGCGTTCTGGATGTGCAGCAGAATGGCCGCCGGTTTGCCGAGGCGCGCTCTATCGGGTGAAACGGGGGAGATGGCGTCAGGAGGGGTGTCGATGCGCCGGGTGGCGCGCGGGTCGCCTACGTTTAGACTCAAGCTCCGGTCACAATTCTGACAGAACAAAGTCCCTTCACGATTTTGATGGTGGCAGAATGGACACTCGATCATCTGTGTTTTCCTACATGTGCGCCGAATCTTTATAAAAGCATACACGATTGTGGGAGTTTTTAACATTTCTGGACTCGGCTTGATTCTAAGTTAAAGTCAAGGTGGAAATGTCAATAAATTGTTAAAGTCTGCGCGGCGCTTGCCGGGTAAAATCTGGCCGGCGATGCGAGAGACGAAGACAAAGGCGAAGGCAAAGACGAAGAAAAAGATAAGGAGGCTGACTCAACGCTATGAAACGAGTCATGATGCGTGAACCCCATACTCTTGAGATTGTGGACGAAGCCCCCGGCGCGCCGGGTCCTGGCGAAGTGCTGCTGGACATAAAGACGATTGGCTTGTGCGGCTCCGACCTCCACACCTACCAGGGCCACCATCCCTTTGTGCCCGATTACCCGATCTGGCCCGGCCATGAGGTGGCGGCGGTGGTCAACAGTGTGGGGGCGGGCGTCGATGAAGCGCTGGCCGGCAAGCGCGTTGCGCTGGAGCCGTCGCTGGTGTGCGGCGTGTGCCGGAACTGCCGCGCCGGGCGTTATAACATCTGCGAGAGCCTGCGCGTGATGGGCTTCCAGGCGCCGGGCGCGATGGGCGAACAGTTCGTCACGCCGGCCGACCGGCTGCACGTTCTGCCCGATGCCATGCCTTTCACCGTCGGCGCGTTCGTCGAGCCGGCCGCCGTCGCCGTGCATGCGGTCCGGCTGGTCGAGCGGGTCGCCGGCAAAGATATTGCGGTGGTCGGCGCCGGCACCATCGGCTTGATGGTGGCGCAGGTCGTGCGGGCCTACAACCCGGCGAGCCTGGTGATGGTCGAGATCAGCCCGGCGCGTCGCGCCGTCGCCGAGGCGATGGACTTCGAGGTCCGCGACGGCCTGGATCAGCACACTATCGACATTGGGTTCGAGTGTGTCGGGATCGGGGCGGCGCTACGCAGCGCGATCCTGGCCTGCCGGAAGGGCGGTTCGGTGGTCGTGATGGGGGTGTTCGGCGAGGATGCGACCATCCCGGCCGGTCTCATCCAAGACTGGGAGGTGCGGCTGCTCGGCAGCTTGATGTACGTCGGGGCGGACTATCAAGAGGCGATCCGGCTGCTGGGCCGGGGCGATATCCAGGTCGATAGGCTGCTCACCGATATTTACCCGCTGGTCGGGGTAACGGCTGCGTTCGAGCGGGCGCTCCAGCGCGGCGACGTGCTGAAGGTGATGTTGGAGGTTTAGACGGGCGAGGGATGGCGAGCCGTCGGCTCGCCCCTACAGCCATGCCCGGCGGTGCGGGTGCGCCTAATAAATATAAATCGGTGTGGTGCGCAGGTGGCCGGTCGGGAGCGATTCGGCCTCGTAGGGCATTTCGGGCGTGGTCCAGCGAAAGACCCACAGCGCCTCCTCCGGGCGCATGTTGATGCAGCCGTGGCTGCGCTGGGTGCCGAAGTCGTTGTGCCAGTAGGTGCCGTGGATGGCGAGGCCGGTATCGGTGAAGAAGGTGCACCAGGGCACGCCGGGGTAATCGAAGCTGCCGAGTGTGCCGCGCGACCCCATGTGGCGCGCCGGCGCTTTCAGCATAACCTTGAAGCCGCCGTCCGGCGTCTCGAAGTAATCGGTCGTGCCGTCCTCCCAATAGAAGGTGTCGCCGCTGGTGACGCGCGTCTCGAAGATCTTTTCGCCGTTCTCGTAGGCGGCGAGCACGTGTGTCCCCAGGTTGATCTCGATGTATTTGTCTTCGACTTCGGGGTTAATCGGCGCGAACTCCTGCGGCGCGAGCACACGCAGGTGCGCGGCTTCGGCCCAGTAGACTTCGCTGTAGCGCGGGTCTTGAATCTTGTACCACCATGCGCCCGCGCCGCTGCGCTGCACCGCCACGATGTGGTGCAAAGATGCGTAATACAGCCGGTACATAAACGCGGCGTTGGCGTCGGGTTCGGTGTGGGCATCGCTCCACGGCGCCACGACCTGCGCCCACGCGCCCCACTCGCCCAGGTGCGTCACCAGCGGCGGCGGCGCGAGGTAGGGCGTCATCGGCACGACGTTTGACGAGTAGACGTAGCCGTCGTCGGTGCGGTACCAGGTGCGGTTGTAGCCGCCTTGTGCTTCGACCTGCTCGTAAATGGGGATCAGGTCGCCGTCGGCGAATGCGCCTATCTTGGCGGCGGTGTACGCGGGCTGTTCGAACAGGCCGGCGTAATCCACCACACGCCCGGTGAGGATGGGTTTTTCCGGGTCGCCGGCCTGAGCGCTTGTGTGCAGGGAGTGCCGCCACGCGCCCAGTGCAGCAGCGCCGGCAAGTTGCAGAAATCGACGGCGTGAGACCATGTGATACGATAACTCCTCAAATCCAATTTTCAGTCTCGGCGATTCTAATGGTTAGGCTGCGCGGCGGCAATAGGCATTCTGGCGGGAAATCGCTATACTTGCCCTCCTGGTCAGGCTTTGAGAAACATCACTGGTGCTTATGTCCACGATTCGCCGTTCACTTATGTTCTTGTTTTGCGCGCTGCTGATTGGTGCCTGCATGCCGGCTGTGCCCACCGCGACGCCCGCGTATCCTACCCCGGTTCAATTTCCGCCGCGCCCGACAATACAGGCGACCTGCGAGCCGCAGCCGTATACGCGCCCGCGCGTCCATCCGGGATGGGGCTGCATGGAGATTGTGTTCGATGACCTGACGGCGAACGGCGTTCTATCGGTGGGAGCGCTGGCGTTCGATGCGGGCGGTACGCTGTACATCGCGCGCCCGGCTGCCGGGGCCGTCGCTGCGCTGGACAAAGAAGGCGTGGAAGGTGCACGGCTGTTCGCGGAGGGGCTGGATTACCCGTTCGGATTGGCCTATCACGAGGGTGCGCTCTACGTAGCCGGGCGCGAACGCCTTTACCGGCTGCGCGATGCGGACGGCGACGGCATTGCCGACGAGCGGCGTGTGTTGGTCGATGATCTGCCGGCCGGCCCCGGCTGCTGGGTGAACACGGTCGGCGTCGGGCCGGACGAGCGCATTTACGTGAGCGGGTGCGGTAGAGACGACCCACCCCAGGGCGTGATCTTCAGCTACGCGATGGACGGCAGCGACGAGCAGGTCATCGCGGCAGGGCTGCATAACCCGGTAGGCTTTGCATGGCATCCCGCCACCGGCGACCTGTGGGTGACCGACAGCTACCACCTATGGGGGCAGGCCATCGACGATGCGCCGCCCGATACGCTGAACCGGGTCACGCCCGGCGAAGCGACTCCGGTGGTGAGTTTCGGGCCGGGGACCGCGCCGGCAGGCCTGGCGTTCTACACGGGCGAAGCGTTCCCGGAGATGCAGGGGCATCTGCTGGTCGTCGCTTACGGCTCGTGGAATGTCCCGGAACCGCGCGGCTACGAACTGCTGAGCCTAGCGTTTAGCCCGGACGGCAGCGGGTCGGCCGGCCCGTTGTACCGCGTGGTGCCGTCGTCGTATGCGCAGGAGCCGACGTGGTGGCTCAGCGAGAACCACAGTACGTTTTTCCCGGAGCATCCTATCGACGTAGCGGTGGGGCCGGACGGCCTGATTTACATCGCGGTGCAGGAGGGTCTGGTGATTCGGATCAGGCCAGTGTGAGGTGATGCGAGCGGGCGTTCAAATTGTGCGGCGCCCGGCAGCGAACATTTGCTCATTTGCTTGACAAGTGCAAAGGTCCAGACTACGGTTATGAAAAGAGACGAAAGTCCAATATACAAGGAGTGTGCGGTATGACGCTTGCCCAGCAAATCATGGAGCAGGTGCAGCGGCTCGATTCCGAGCAGCAGCGGCGCGTGCTTGAGTTTGTTCGCAGCCTGGCGGTCTCTCGCGCGGCGACAATGGATTGGTGGCAAAGTGTTGAGACGCTTCAAATCGAGCTGCGCGCCAAGTACGGGGAAGATTTCACATTCGACTCGCAGACTACTCTGGACGAGATACGAGAGGAGCGGTTGAATGACCTCATGGGTGGTTGTTGATGCGGGGGTCTTTTTGACTGCGGTCCTGGTAGAGCGATATACCCCGCAGGCGAAGGCACTGCTGCGCACCTGGGACAGGCAGGGTATCCAGGCGGCGGCGCCTGCGCTGTTTCGCTACGAGATTGTCGCCGTTATGCGGAAGCGCATGTCTATCGCGGCATCTTGACCGGACAAGAAGGCGCCAAAATATGCGACATACTTTTGGCAAAACCGGTTCACCTGCTGATGGATGATGATTTATTGCGGCGCGCCTATGACTTGGCGACGCGCTTCAACCGCCCGACCGCTTATGATGCACAGTATTTGGCAGTCGCCGAGCGTCTGGCATGCGAATTCTGGACGGCGGACGACCGGCTATTTCATGCCGTCGCCGGGGAACTACCCTGGGTCAGGCGGCTGTCCGACTTTAGAGGTTGACCTTCTCTACTCCAGCATCGGCAATTCCTCCTGCGTCAGCGCGATGAGCAGCGGGTGACCCTCAAGCTCGCATTCCTCCGGCACGGTCCTGGGATGGATGGCGTCCAGCGGCGCGCCGGGATTGAAGGTGTTGTACACCAGCCGCGATATCTCCGCGATGTTGATCCACGCATCTTGGTAGTCGAGCCGCCGGTGTTTGTGCATGGCAATGGCAAGCACGTAGTTTCCGCCGGGGCTGAAGACGATGGCGGCGTCGGCGTGATCCTCGTCGGTGGTCCAGCCGTGTTTATGCGCTACCGTGACATCATCCGGTACGCCGGCCTCGATCATCGCGCCCAGGTAGTTTTCATCCAGCGCGTACAGGATGCGGCGGCACTCGGTCTGTGTGATCCCGTCGATCTTCTCAAGCAGAGGGCCGCGCCCGTGCTGCCCGCACTCGTACAGCGCCACGAGCAGCCAGCCGATATCCTCCATCGTGGTCTGGTTGAAGGGGTCAGGGTTGGTGCTCGCCTGGTCGGCGGTGGTGACGATGGGCGTGACGTTCTGGTTCTGGGCGAACTCCGGGTCTTCGACGAGCGGCGCTTGGAGAAAGGTGTGCTGGAGGCCCAGTTCGCGCATCGTCTCGGTGACGCGCTCCGCGCCCACGTAGGGGTTGCCGCCGCCCATATCTTTGAGAATGGCGTTAGACGATGGGTTGTTGCTGCACGTCATCATGCCGGTGATCCAATAGGCCTGGTCGGTGGTGGGCGGCATGTTGAGATGGCGGAAGTAGGTCACGAGCAGTGGGACTTTGATCAGGCTCATGCCGCTGAACGCGACGCCCGGATACAGCGAGAAACCCTGCCCGGTCTGCAAATCGTACCCAAAGGCCGACGCCAGCTTCTCGGTGCGCGGGATGTAGTTTTGCGAATAGAGAAACTCCATCACGTCGTCGCCCAACTGCGCCATATCGACCGGCGTGCCGGGGTCGCCATCGCCGGCGGGGAGCAGCCCCTCCCAGCGCGATTGGGCCGGGACCACGGCGGGCGGCGTGGGGGTGAGCGGGCAGTCGATGACCGGGTTGGCGGTCGCCGGGACCAGGTTGATATCACCCTCGATTTCGACCAAGTCCTGGTAGACCCACGCGACGCCGGTTTGGTAGGCGGGGAAGCTGATTTGCAGCCACGGGTAGCCGGCGTGCCGCTGGAGCACGGCGAACGCCTCGTCTTTGAAGATGGTGCCGACGCGCGGGTAGTCGGTGCCGGGGCCACAGCGCAGGTTGGCGCTGTCGATGGGCCGGGCGATGACGCCGGTTTGAGGCTGGGTGGGTGCGGCGGTCGGCTGCGCGGCGGGTTGGGCGTTTGGGGTTTGCATGATCTCGGCCGGCGAAGCTTCCGAGACGCCGCCGGGGAGGGCGTCCGGGGTCGGCGTACCGGTCGGGGTTACCGTGACGGCGAGCGGCGCATCGTATATCGTGTCGATGTAATCGGCGGGCCGGAGCGGAACCGCGCCCAGGTCGCCGGTGACGCGCAGCAGGTCGGCGAAGACCCAGCCGGGCTGTACCGGGTCGCCGAACTCGATGAGCAGCCAGGGATAAAGCTCGTGCCTGCCGATGACCGGGTACTGCGCGCCGGCGCGGATGCTGCCGATTTGCGGGTAGTCGATGCCGGGGCCGCTGCGGACGTTGGCCTGTTGGAGCGCTTCGGCCCGGACGCCGGAGTCTTGCGCGGCGACGAGCGCCGACAGCGCGATCAAAATCAGGCCGGTGAGAGCAAATGCTGTAATCTTGCGGATTATCATGGCCTTGATCTTCACTGTTGTCTGGATGCGTCTCATGATACCACGAAGCCGGGAAAGCCGGCAGCTTTTTACCGGCGCCCGGTAGGATCGTTATCATGGCTACCATTCTTGTCATAATTACAGTATACTTGGCAAATTATAGGGCACGACTATACTTAGGCTGGTTTCAACACACCCTTTCGGTGGACAAGGGTCGCATCTTTATCAATCATGAAATTATCGGAGGGATGAGTCTGTGGCAGAAAACAGCGCTCGACCTATTAAAGAAATCATCGCCGGTGCGCGCACCCCGGATGAGCTTGGTATCCCGATTGGTATCGTAAACGACGTTATTTTGCGCATCCTGTTTCAAGAGGGCCGGGTGAGCCTGGGCCGTTTTGTTGAGATCATCAAGGTGCATGCGCAGGTGCTCGACCCGCTGGTCGAGATTATGCAGCGCGAGCACATCGTCGAGATTGCAAAGGCCGGCACGATTGGGCGTTTGAGCTACGTCTACTCGCTTACCGATATGGGCACGCAGCGCGCCCGTGAAGCGTTCGAGCGCAGCATGTACATCGGCCCGGCGCCGGTGCCGTTGGAATTGTACAACGAGTCGGTGTACGCTCAGATGCGGCACCGTAAGACCGTCACCAGCGCGGAGGTGCAGCAGGCGCTTTCGAGCTTGATTCTGCCCGACGGCTTCGATCGTAAGATCGGCCCGGCGATTAACCAGGGGTCGTCGATCTTCTTATACGGGCCGCCGGGCAACGGTAAGACCACGGTCGCGCAGGCGGTGGGCGAGCTGATCGCCGGCACCGACCCGATCTGGATTCCTTACGCAGTGGCGGCGGCCGGCGCGGTGATCTCGGTATACGACGAACTGATTCACAGGCCGTTTCACATGGAGAGGGCCGAGATCCAGGCGCGTTACGGCGAGGTGGATTTGCGCTGGGGGCTGTTCCGGCGCCCTTCGGTGATGGTCGGCGGCGAATTGACGATGGAATCGCTGGACCTGCGCTTCGAGCCGATTGCCAAATATTACGAGGCGCCTTTGCAGTTGAAGGCCAACGGCGGGATGTTCCTCATCGACGACTTTGGGCGGCAGATGATTAGCCCCGCCGAACTGCTCAACCGCTGGATCGTGCCGCTGGAGTCGGAGATCGACTTTTTGAAGCTTCAGACCGGGCAGTCGTTCCGGGTACCCTTCAAGCAGTTGATCGTCTTCAGCACCAACCTGGACCCGGACGATTTGGTGGATGGCGCGTTCCTGCGGCGCATCCAGATGAAGGTCGGTGTGCACGGCCCCGACGAGAAGATGTTCTACCAGCTTTTCCGGGTGTTTTGCAAAAACATGGACGTGCCTTTTGATAAGGATTCCTTCTTGTACCTGCTCCAAAAGCACTACCGGGAAGCCGGGCGCGTGATGCAGGCGGTTCACCCGCGCGACCTTCTGCGTGTTATCATCTCCCTGTGCGAATATGTGAACGAGGAGCCGCATCTATCGCCGGAGCTAATCGACGAAGCCTGTGACGCTTACTTCGTGTAGTTGTCACGAAGAACACAGAAACTCGGCGCGGCCGGCGCGGCGTTTTTTAAGAAGGCGCGCCGGTGCCTCTTTTTCCATCATCTATCATGGACAACCTGATTCAATCTGCTTCTTCACCTCACCCCCCGGCCCCCTCTCCACACGGTGGAGAGGGGGAGGAAACCACGATTCGGCGGTTCCGGTTCCCCCTCTACATGACATGGAGAGGGGGTTAGCTGTACGCCCGGCATGGGCGATGATTGGGGAGTGAAAGTCTCCTGTGGGCGTTGGTCCGACGAACCACAAGCCGAAGGCAACTGCATG
>JAFGMM010000139.1 GCA_016927535.1 Anaerolineae bacterium | reverse complement strand
TAGACTCACCTCACCCCCCAGCCCCCTCTCCACCATGTGGAGAGGGGGAGAAACCCCCAGATGTCGGCTCTGATTCCCCCTCTCCATAGCATGGAGAGGGGGTTAGGGGGTGAGGTAAATTCCAGAACATTATCTGACAAACTATATCTGCTAACTGCCAATCGCCAATCGCCAACCGCGAGTTGCTAACCGCCAATCGCCAATCGCTATCCGCTTCCTAAAACGGCTCGCCCCCGAAGATGTACCGGATCATCTCGCGCCCGTAGCGGCGTTCGGGCATGTAGGTCAGGATCGTATCCTCGAAGCGCTGCGGGTGAATGCCGAAGCGGTCAGACATGCTGTTGAGATCTGCCGTGCGGCTTTCTGCGATTCGATCATACCACTGTGAGGTGAAAATGGGGCGGGGCAGAATCTGCCGGAAGACCCACGCCGCCTGCCGCAGCCAGTAGGGTTGGATGGGGACCAGCGCGCGCGGCGTCTTGGTGACGCGCATGATGGTGCGGACCATTTGGTTGAAGGTTAGGTACTCCGGCCCGCCGATTTCGAGGGTCTGGTCAACGGTGTCGGGATTCTCCAGACAGTTGAGCAGCGCATTTACCAGGTCGTCGATCCACAGTGGATGCACGAGCGACTCGCCGCCGGCCGGCATGAGCAGCACGAACGGGTTAGCCTTGAGCTGCATGGCGATGGCGTTGATGGTGCGGTCGTCGGGGCCGAAGACCATGCCACAGCGGAGGATGGTATAAGCTAAGCCACTGCGGCGCACGATTTCTTCGGTCTCGCCTTTGACGCGCATGAGAGTATAGGCCGAGGCGCGGTCGGCGCCGATGTGGCTGAGCGTGATAAAGCGGCCAATGCGGACCGATCGCGCAATCGTTACAAGGCTGCGGGTGCCGTCCATATCCACCTCGCGCAGGTGGTTAGGGCCGGCCCAGGGCGGCGCGCTCGCCAGGTGGATGATGGTATGGACGCCCTGCATGGCCTGGTGCAGGACCTCGGTGTTTTCGAGGGTGCCGGCGATCTGGCTGACCGACTCGCCCCATGCGGCGGGGCCGCGACCGCGCCGGGGCCGGATCAGCGCGCGGACCGGCGCGCCGCGCGCCGCGAGTGCGTCGATCAGGTGACGGCCTACAAAGCCGGTTGCGCCGGTGACCAGGATCATAGGCGGCGGCTTCTCGTTTTCCGGGCCTTTTGAAACACGCCCAGCCAGCGCGCCGCGTCGAGTTGGCGGGTGTCTGCGGCGGGCATGAGTTGGCGCGCGAAGTGCATGTCGATTTCGGCCTGCTCCGGCGCGCCGTTCTCGTAGTGGCACACGCTGCGGAAGTAGTAGCATTCGCTGCGCTGCGGCGCGCATTCGAGCGCCTGGGTGAAACAGCGGATGGCATCGTCGTAGCGCGCTTCGGCATGGGCTGCCATACCCAGCACGTAGTAAGCGAGCAGGTCGCGCGGGTTCAGCGCCAGCGCCGACTCGCCGTCGCGCTGCGCGTAAGTGTATTCTTCTTCCTGCGCCCACAGCATCGCGCGCGTGCTGTAGAACTCGGCGCGCCGGCGGTTGGCTTTGATCGCTTCGCTCAGGTCGGCGATTGCCAGCAGGCGCTTGCCTTCCCGGTAGTATCGGAGCGCGCGCTCGTAATGCTGCTGGGCGCGGGCGCGCTTGGCGCCCGGCCATTCAAACGGCACCGGTCATCCTCCGTATCAGGCTGTGGCTTATAGATATAACATCGAGCCGCCCGGAAGCGCAACAGTGCAACCGAACCGAATTGCTTGCCCGGCGTCTTGAAATGGGTATGCTATAGACAGCGGACGCCGCCGGCCGCTCACCCCGGCGGAGATAGTTAAAGAAAAGTTGGGGCTTACCGTGGAGTCGCGCAACTACCGGGTTATCGCATTGGCGGCGCTGGCAGGATTGCTGGCGCTGGTGGTATTGTTTCTGGCGATCAACCAACCCGTGATGGTGTTGGTTGTTTTCTTTTTATTGGTCGGTCTGGGCGTGTGGTGGCAGGCCTGGGAGCGCGCCGGCCTGAGCCGCCGCATGGCCGTGTTGGAGCGCGAGTCTGCCGACCTGCGCGCGCTCACGGCGGTGAGCCGCGCCGTGCGCTCCAGTCTCGACGTCGGCGACTTGTTCACCACGGTGTATTTGCAGGTGGTCCAACAGTTGAAAGTGCGCTACTTCTACGTGGCGCTGCTCGACCCGGAGCATCAAGGTATGCTCCGGTTCCCGCTGGCGATTGAGGAGCGGCGTCCGGTGGAGCACCCGCCGCACCCGGCCGGCGGCAGCTTGATCGGGCGCGTCATCGAGACGCGCGCCGCGCTCTTGATCGAAAGCGACGTACAGCGCCGCGCCGCTGCGCTGGGCCTGGAATCGCCTGACCCCGATGTGACCTCGTGGATGGGCGCGCCGGTGTGGTCGGGCGTGCCGCTGTCGTCGGATTGCCCGCTGGGCTGCATCGTGGTAGAGGCGCGCCACGGCCGGCAGTTCGACGCGCACGACCTGGATGCGCTGGCGGCAATTGCCGGGCAGGCGGGCGCGGCGCTGCACAACATCCGGCGCTACGCGCGCACCGACCGCGCGCTTGAGCAGCGCGTGAACCAGCTTGCGGCGCTGGAGCGGGTCGGGCGCGAGATGACGAGCACGCTCGATATCGAGCGGATTTTTGAACTGGTGCTCGACGGCGCGATGGCGGTCACGGCAAGCCGGGTGGGGGCTTTGGTGCAGCGCAGCGACGAAGCGCCCGGAATGATGGAGGTGATGGCGGCGCGCGGCTACCCCGAATCGGGGCACAACGTCCGGCAGTGGGAGATGATCCCGCAGGGCGGCATCACGGGCCAGGTGCTGCAAACCGGCGAGGCGGTGGTGTTGGACGATGTGACCGGGCACGCGAGCTACCTGGCCGCCAACCCAGCGACGCGCGCGCAGGTGAGTGTGCCGATCTGCGACGGCGCGATGGTGAGCGGCGTCATCACGTTAGAGAGCGAGCAGCCGGGCGCGTATCCACCGGAGACGGTCAGCTTCCTAACGCAGTTGGCAAACCAGGCAGCTATTGCGCTGCGAAACGCGGGGCTTTTCGAGGATGTGCGCGCCACCCGCGACCGCCTGCAATCGGTGCTGGATTCGACACACGAGGGCATGTTGATGATCGACTGGGAGGGGCAGGTGGTGCTGGCGAACCCGCAGATCGAGGCGCTGACCGGGCTGCCGCGCGTGCAGTGGGCGGCGCAGCCGCTCACCCGACTCTCGCAGTTGGCATTAGATGTACACGCACGGTTGGGGTTTGCCAAGCCGGATATCCTGCTCGATCTGTTGAACGGCCTGCAGACCGGTCGCCTGCCCGATTTCGAGACGGCCCGCTACGCATACGCCGGCCGCCACCTGGAGCGCACTATTGCACCGGTCCGGGATGGCCTGGACGGGTTGATCGGGCTGCTGCTGGTGCTGCGCGACGTGACCGAGACGGTCAAGCTCGACGAGGCGCGCCAGGCGCTTTCCAGCATGATCGTGCACGATTTGCGCTCGCCGCTGGCAGCGGTGCAGGGCAGCATCAACATGATCGCGGACCTGGCGCCGGATGCCGGCGCGGTGAGCGGTCTGATCGCGCGCACCGCCGGGCACTCGATACGGGCCGTTCGCCGCTTGCTGGATATGATCGAGTCGCTGCTCGATATCAGCCGCATGGAGCACGACCGGCTGCCGCTGGACTGCGAGCCGACCGACCTGGCGACCGTGGTCGAGGAAGTGTTCAACGACCTGGGGCCGTTGGCGCGCGAGCTTGAGGTGGAGATGGTATTTGAGGCGCCCAGCCCGGCGCCGCTGTTGAATATCGACCCGGATAAGGTGCGGCGGGCGCTGTTAAATTTGGTGGACAATGCGCTGAAATTTACGCCGGGTG
>JAFGMM010000138.1 GCA_016927535.1 Anaerolineae bacterium | reverse complement strand
TCATCTTTTGAATGAGGGCTTACCCATTCCTATTGATTTTTCGCTTACCCCTTTATGGGGTTTTTAAAAGTGTCCGGTAGTGAATCCGGGTTGTAACATTTTCTGTCGCAGGAGCCAAATCCAGATGAAACAAGTCATTATCCTCAGTGGCGCCATCGGCGCGGGCAAAAGCACGGTGTGCGCAGGTGTGATCGAGCGCGTGCGCGAAACAAACTCAACGCAAGGTCTCAAACCTCCCCCCATCAGAGTCGCCGGCGTGTTCGCGCCCGCCGAGATCGTGGACGGCGCAAAGGTCGGCATCTGGCTCGAAGACCTGGCAAACGGCAAACGGCGCCGGCTGGCGGTGGCGGCGCGCATCCGGCGCACCGGTGACGTGACGACCAAAGAATGGACCTTTGATGTGGCGGCGCTCGATTGGGGCGCGGCGGCCATCGCGCGGGCGTGCCCGTGTGATCTACTGGTCATCGACGAGTTAGGCCCCCTAGAGCTTGAACGCGGCGAGGGCTGGCAGGTCGCCTTCGATGTGCTGCGCGACGGCGACTACAAGTGGGCGATTGTCATTGTACGGACATGGCTCGCGGCGAAGATGCAGGCGCGGCTCGCGGCGATGCCGGGCGTGGCGGCGCGCGTGGTAGCCGTAGACGAGTCGAACCGCGACGCGCTGCCGGCGGAAATCGCCGGGCGTCTGATCTGATCGATTTCAAATGGTCATTTTTGGATAAAAAAGGTAAGTTATATTCAATGGCTGTTGAGTAAACTTCACTCGCCGAGGAGATCCTAAAGCAATGAAAGCAATGACTGAACGCACCGGGCTTGTCACTCTGAAAGGCGCACCGCGCACTTTGATCGGAAACGCGGTCACGGTTGGCGACCAAGCGCCTGATTTTACCGTGCTGGACAATACGTTTAAGCCGGTCAGGTTCTCTGAACTGCCGGGAAAAGTCTACGTGATTTCTGCCGTGCCCTCGCTCGACACGAGCGTATGCGACGCCGAAACCCGCCGCTTCAACCAGGAGGCGGCCAAGCTTGGCGATGACGTGGCGATTCTGACCATCAGCATGGACCTACCCTACGCGCAAAAGCGTTGGTGCGGCGCGACCGGCGTTGACCGGGTGACGACGCTCTCGGACTTCAAAGACCGCGAATTCGGCCAGGCTTACGGTGTGATAACCCAAGAATCGGGGCTGCTGGCGCGCGCCGTCTTCGTCGTCGATAAGACGGGCAGGATCAGCTACATCCAGTTGGTGCCCGAAATCGCCGCCGAGCCTGACTATAACGCCGTCCTCCAGGCCGTCGAGGCCGCCAGGCAGAAGTAGACGCGGACAAGTAAAGCACACCTTCTCCGGTCCGGGGCCACCTGCAGGTGGCCCTTTTCGTCGTCCCTGGCGGGCACGAGTATAGTTCGCACAGGGCGCGCGTCATGGAGAGGGTGGGTTGAATGCTGTACAATAGGCGTTAGAGAAGAAGAAAGTCTTTGCACCGAGGTATAACCAATGTACAAGCGCATATGGCTAATCGCCGTGATGCTGGGCACGCTGTTCACACAGGCCGCCATCGTATCCCCGTCGTCGGCGGCGTCAGGCTCGATCCTCGGCCTGTCATTCTGCGAAGGCGCCGTCACGACCACCTTCACCGTCACCGGCGTCGCCGACGACGGCGGCAATGTGGATTGGGTGGCGGTGGTGCTGGCCGGCGACACCAACGGCGACGGCAGCGTAGAACCTATTGCCCGCAAGGAATACGCCATCCGGGTCGGCGCGACCCGCACCATCACCGACACGCAAACCTTCACCGGCTCTTATCCGGCCAAAGCTGTCGTCTGGCTGTTCGACCTGACCGGCCCCGCCAGCGGCTACAACCTGGACTGGGCGGCGCTGCCCGCCGACGTAAACGCCTGCACCTGTTCGACACGCATCACTTTCGGCAGCGTTGATCCCGCGCCCATCGACGGCTTCGTCGGCTTTTTTACCGGCTTTTTAGACAACGCCTTCCTACCCGGCGCGGTCCAACAGGGGCGGCTGTCTGTCACGAAAGGCGAAAGAGTGTGGGGGACGGTCGTGGTGAGCTGCCGCACCCACGTGCGCGCCTGGCTCTTTAACGAAATCGGCAGCGTGGTCGGCTACATCCCCAGCCAATACGAGGACGGCGACGGCGTGTTTCTCAGCCGCAAAGAAGACTACGGCACCGGGCAGGGCGGCGAACCGATCTACGTAGGGCGCTTCTACGATCTCTTCGTCGTCGGCAACGCCCAGATCGACCTGCCGCCGCCGCCCGAAGACGTGACCGATCAGGGCCAGGCCGATACGCCCCGCTCTGCTGTCGTCTTAACCGACGGTGTACTGCGCCGCACCGAGTTGGGCGGCGGCCTGGTCGAATGGGGCTACTGGACCGAAATTGACGGCTATACGCTGTTGGGCTGGTCGAAGGTCGAGGCCGGCGGCACGACCAAGTACGCCGTGCCGGACGACGGCCCTTTGACCGAGGCGCAGTTGCGCGAATTCGTCGAAGACTAATATTTGACAAGTTTCCGCATTATTGCCATATTACGCGCGCGGCTTGGCGATAGCCTTGAGCCGCGCGCATCGATATCAGAATTGCATTAGATTTATGCCGAAACTTCCCTACCATTTCTATAATCTACTTTGCAAATACTCGCTGGAACGGATGGAAAACCGGCATGACCATTAAAATTGTGACCGACAGCACTTGTGACCTGCCCGCCGACCTCATCGCCGAACATGACGTGAGCGTCATCCCGCTTTACATCAACTTTGGCACCGAAAGCTACCAAGACGGCGTTGACCTCTCGCGCGAAGAATTCTATCGTAAGCTGCCTGACTACCCGGTCGCGCCGACCACCTCCGCGCCGGGGCCGGAGGTATTCCGCTGCCTGTACGAAAAGCTCGCGGACGAAGGCGCGACCGAGATCCTCTCAATCCACATCTCAGAGAACCTGAGCAGCACCATGGGCGTCGCGTACCTGGGCACCAAGGCGACGACCCGCATCCCGGTAACCGCCTTCGACTCGCGCCAGCTCAGCATGGGGACGGGCTTCCTGGTGCTCACCGCCGCCAAAGCTGCCCAGGCCGGCCAGTCGATGCGCGAAATCCTGGCATTGATAGAAGACCAGATCAAGCGTACACACGTCTTCGCCGCGCTGGACACCTTAGAGTTTCTGCGGCGCAGCGGGCGCATGAGTTGGGCGGCGTCGCGGCTCGGCAGCTTGCTGAGGATCAAGCCGCTGCTGCGCATGTACGATGGCGAAGCCCAACCGCACCGGGTGCGCACCAGCACGCGCGCCATCGACCGGCTGGTAACCTGGCTGGAAGAGTTGGTCCCGCTGGAGAAGATCGCGCTGCTCCACGCCCTGGTCCCTGAGCAGGCCGAGGCGCTGCGTGCGCGCGTCCAACACCTCGCGCCGGACCTGAAAATCCCGCTGCTGGAGATCAACCCGGTCATCGGCGCGCACATCGGGCCGGGCGTGCTGGGCTTTGCGTGCGTCACGCGCCCGGAATGACAGCACTATATTGGGGGAGGCTATAAGAAATGTCTTTTCTTGAGATATACGCAGCGGGCGGGCTGGTCATCCTGGCCGCCATGACCATCCTGTGGCTCATCAGCCTGCTCGTCAAAGATGCCAGCATCGTCGATATCTTCTGGGGGATCGGGTTCGTCATCACCGGCTGGGTCTACTTTGCGCTGACGCCGGACGGCGCGCCCGGTCGCAAATGGCTGATCGGCGTGCTGGTCACGATATGGGGCTTGCGGCTGGCCGGCTATATCGCCTGGCGCAACCTGCCCAAAGGCGAAGATTTCCGCTACCGGCAGTGGCGCGAGCAGTACGGCGCGCGCTGGTGGTGGCTGAGCTACTTCCGCGTCTTCCTGCTGCAAGGCGTCATCATGTGGGTCGTCTCGGCGCCGCTGCTCGCCGCGCAGATCAGCCCCACGCCCGATCTCGGCCTGCCGGACTTGCTGGGCGCGGCGGTGTGGGGAGTCGGCTTCTACTTCGAGGCGGTCGGCGACTGGCAGATGGCGCGCTTTAAGGCCAAACCGGAGAACAAGGGTAAGGTGTTGTCGTCCGGCGTGTGGCGCTACACCCGCCACCCTAACTACTTCGGCGATGCGGCGCAGTGGTGGGGCTTCTGGCTGATTGCGGTGGGCACGCTCAGCGCCGCCGGCCTGCTGAGCGTCTTCAGCCCGGCCCTGATGACCTTCCTGCTGCTGCGCGTTTCCGGCGTGGCGATGCTGGAGAAAAGCTTAAGAGACGCCAAGCCACAGTATAAAGAATACATTGAGACGACCAGCGCTTTTTTTCCATGTCCGCCGCGCAAAAGTCGCCAGTAGCCAATCTTTCCTAAGGTTGTCACACGTTTGTCATTTGCAAAAGCCGCCATTTAAGCTACAATTACAGGTGTAAGGGGTAAAAATACCCAATTGCGCTCAACGTATCAGTATTTCTCTGTCTACATTGCTTAGGAGGCAATAGCTAATGAAGCGTCTTATGTTACTTGCTTTAATCACTGTTTCACTCTTCGCCGTAGTGCCAGCCTTTGCACAGGAAGACATTACCGAGATCGGCGAATGCAACCTCGGAAACGATGTCAATGAAGGCATCAGCGGCCGCGGCATTCTATACCACACCAGCGATGGCGACAACGATTTCCTCAAGGACTACTTCGGAATCACGGACGCCAGTTTGAACGTACGAGATGGCATCGTCACGATCGGCTACGCCGGCGCGTTTGATGCCGAAGAGGCTTGGGGCCCGGATTGGTCCGGCACTGCTGGCCTGTGGGAAGTTGGCTACTACAACCCCAACATCGCCGAGGCAAGCGATCGCTACAAGCAGTTGGGCTGGTTCTTCTTCGCTTCGATCACAAGTGGTCCAGACTTTGACTATATCATGAAATTCGCAACCGCTGACCCGGCCGTGGTCACCGACGATGAACTCTACAACATGGTTTACGGGTACTGGGGCATGAAGAAGTGCGAATGGGATGGCGCTAAGTTCCTGATCTTGAACCAGGTCGCCGCCGAAGAAGAAGCCAAGTAAACCTTTCGTGACCTTAACATTGAACAACTAAATAACACAGGGCCGCGTCCTTGCGGCCCTGTCGTTTTGTTCCCTAGACACACCCCCTCACACAAGCTATACTGGCAGCCGGAGTGTAATATGTAGGTAGAAGGAGTCATCCATGGCAGAATTCCCCGGCAAAGGTAAGGTTGCCGTACTGAAGACAAGCCCCGAAACCGTACTGGAAGACTATCACAAGCTCATGCAGCTTGTCGATTACCAAGCTGCGCTCCCTAAAGACAAAGACACCCTGCTGAAGATCAACATCTCCTGGGACACCTGGTACCCGGCGTGCTCGTCCACGCCCTGGCAGATCGAAGGCGCGATACAGCAGCTTCAAGCCGACGGCTACTCGCGCCTCATCGCCGCGCACAACGACACCGTGGTCGTCGATGCGCGCATGGCCGAACGCAATAACAAACACCTCTACGTCACCGAGAAGTACGGCCTGGAAAACTGGCACCTCTACGAACCGCAGTTTCGCTGGGTGCGCTACGAGCCGAAAGAGCCGCTGCTGGTGCTGGACCGCGTGTACCCGGACGGCATCTACATCCCCGAATGTTTCTACGGGCGCAACATCATTCAATTCCCCACCGTCAAAACGCACGTCTTCACCACCATCACCGGCGCGATGAAGAACGCCTTCGGCGGGCTGCTGGGCCGCCGGCGCCACTGGACGCACAGCGTCATCCATGAAACCGTGGTTGATCTCTTGCAGATCCAGCAGGACATCCACACCGGCGTCTTCGCGGTCATGGACGGCACGCTCGCCGGCGACGGCCCCGGCCCGCGCGCCATGCGCTGGCACGAGAAAAACATCATCCTTGCTTCCGCCGATCAGGTCGCTATCGACGCAACGTCGGCCAGGCTGCAAGGCTTCGACCCGATGGAACTGGACTTCATCCGGCTGGCGCACGAGCGCGGCCTGGGCGTGGGCGACCCAGACCAGATCGAAATCGTCGGGTACGATATCCGCGCCGAGCCGGACTGGGGCTTCGTCCAGACCAATACCTTCGCCAGCAAGGGCCAGAAAATGATCTATCACGGCTGGCTCAAGGGCTTCGAGGGGCTGCTGCTCCGAACGCCGCTGGTGCCGTGGAGCTACTTCGCCTCGGACTTTTACCACAACGTCTACTGGTACCCGTTCGTGGGGCGCAAGCGCGTCAAGTCGGCGCTGGAGAATCGCTGGGGCCGGCTGTTCAAAGAATACGGCGACGGCGAAGTCGTCATGCCCGGCGCGAACCCGCAGTCGGTGGCAATCGCAGCGGCAGGGGCCGGCGCGGGCATGCTGTTCCTGGGCGGCGTCGCGGCGGCTGCGCTCCGCGCGCGGCGCGGACCCAAAAGCGCATAGGCATAGCGTGAAAACGGCAGTGGCGATCTCCCCCCGGCATCGCCGGGGGGTGCTATTGACCATCTTCGCCCTGCTCGCCATTCCCTACCTCCTCACCATCCAACCCGACGTAAACGGCAGCGGCCACCCCTACATGATCGATGTCGGCGAGATACAGGTGTCGCTGAACCTTTGGGGCACCATCCACTACACCGGCTACCCGCTCTATACCGTGCTCGGCGCATCGCTCACGGCAATCTTCCGCGCGCTCGGCGCTGCGCCGGCGCTGGGCGCATCGCTGGTAAGCACACTGTTTAGCCTTGCCGCGCTCGCCGTGCTGTACGCGCTGCTCACGGCGCGCGGCGTGTGTCCCGGCGTGGCCGGCGCGCTGACGCTGCTGCTCGGCCTGACCGAGAGCTATTGGATACACAGCGCCGTCGCCGAAGTCTACAGCCTGTACACCTTGTTCGTCGCTCTTGCGCTGTGGTGGGTGATGAAAGACGCGCGCGCGTGGCGGTTGCGCGACTGGCTGGTCGCGGCGCTCGTCCTGGGCCTGGGCGTGGGACATCACCGCGCGGTCGCCTTCGTCATACCGGGGCTGGCGGTATGGCTGCTGCCGCAAGTCTGGCAGCAGCGCCGCCATATGCCGTCGATTCTACTCCTGGGAACCCTGGTCTTCTTGAGCACCTTCGCCGTGTACGCTTACCTCCCGGCGCGCGGGTGCGCGGGCGCGCAGTGGGTCTACGGGCAGCCGTGCTCGTGGGAGGGGTTCTGGGCGCAGTTCACCGGCGTCGAGGCCGGCGGCTTCGCCATCGACCCGCCGCACGACCTGCCCGACCTGGCGGCGCACGTCGCCTACATCGTGGGTGTACTCGCTCACCAACTCACCTGGCCGGGGCTGCTGGCCGGCACGGCGAGCCTGGTCGCGCTGCTCCTCCGCCCCGGCCCATCGCGCCGGTTCGCGGCGGCAATCGGCACGAGCATCCTTTCCTACCTGGCATTTGCGGTCTGGCTGCCGGAGGCAGTGCTGGCGCCGGCCCTCCTTATGCCGGTGTCGATGCTGCTGGTCCTGGCGGCCGGCGCGAGCATCCGCGCACCGAACGCCGTCACAGCCGCGATCCTGGCCGGGGCGTGCCTGGTATTGGCGCTGACCAACGGTCCGTTTATCTACGGCCTGACCCACGACCCCACCGGGCGCGCCGCCATCGACCGGCTCGCTGCCCTGCCCGCCTTCGACCGCGAGCCGGTGCTGATGCTGGCCTGGGGCGGCAACTACTTCGCGGCCAACTACGGGCGCTACGTCACCGGCGAACTGGCGAACCTGGCGCCGGTCGATCACCGCGCGAACCTGGCGGAGATCGTCGCGCGCGGCGACCCGCTCGTCACGCTGCCGGAGACTTTTTACCTGTATCCCTTATCGCAGTGGGATGCGTGGCTCGGCAGAGCGCACCTGACCAGCGCCGCGCCGGGCATCGTCCAGATCACCGACCGGCCCGGCTATTGGCCCGCGACCGGCCCGGCGGCGGCGCGCCTGCGCAACGGCGTCACGCTGCTGCGCCATAGCCTCACCCGGCGCGAAGACGGCGCGTATCACCTGGTCTTGTTCTGGCGCACCGACCGGGCGCTCGACGCCGACTACAGCGTCTTCGTTCACCTCACGCGCGCCGGCGCGCCGGCCGAGATTCTCGCGCAATACGATGTCGCTGCGCCGGTATACGGCTGGTACCCGACGACACGCTGGTCGCCGGGCGAGGTGGTGCGCGAAGACTACACCTTCACCCTGCCCCGCGATGACAGCGGCCCGCTCGACCTGCGCGTGGGGATGTATCGTCAAACTGAAGACGGCGGCTTCGAAAACTTCGAAGCGCCGGCCATTCCGGTCCCGGCTTCGAGCGCAGCCACTAATGCAGCCAGGTTTTCAAATACGTAGTCCGGCTTAAAGGGGCTGTCGGTGATATCGCCCGGCTGCGTCTCGCCGCTGAGCACCAGCGCCGTCTGGATGGGGGCGTTCTGCCCCATTGCGATATCGGTGTACAGGCGGTCGCCCACCATACACAGCGCCTCCACCGGCAGCCCAAGCCGGACGGCGGCCATTTCGACGATATGCGGGTTCGGCTTGCCGATCACAACGTCGGCGCGGCGTCCGGTGGAGGCCTCGACAAAGGCCATAATCGCGCCGATATCGGGGACGAATCCCCCGGCGACGGGACAGTTAAAATCGGGGTGGGTGGCGATGTACGGCAGCCCGGCGCGCACCAGGTCGCAGAGCCGGGTCAGCTTGGCGTAATCGATGGTCTGGTCGAAACCGAGCACGACGTAAGCGGGCGCTTGCATATCGCGCGTGAAGCCGCAGCGGTGAAATTCTTGCTCCAGCTCCGGCGTGCCGAACACCGCGACGCGCGCGCCGGGCGCACGCGCTTGCAGGTATTGCGCGGTCGCCTCGCCGGAGGTGAGAATTTGCGACGCCGGCACGTCAAGCCCCATCGCGGCAATTTTCTGCGCATAAACCGCCGCGCTCTTAGACGAATTGTTCGTGAGGAACTGCACCGGGATACCGGCATGCCCGGTGTACCTCAAAAACGCCGCCGCGCCGGGCAATAGATGGTCGCTCAGATAGAAGGTGCCGTCCATATCGAGCAAGAAGCCGCGAACACGGTCAAAATCGCTCCCGGACGCCGCTTTGCTATGCCTGTTATTATCTTTCATCATAAATTGGTTATATAGTTTGTCAGATAATGTTCTGGAATTTACCTCACCCCCTAACCCCCTCTCCATAGCATGGAGAGGGGGAATCAGAGCCGACATCTGGGGGTTTCTCCCCCTCTCCACATGGTGGAGAGGGGGCTGGGGGGTGAGGTGAGTCTA
>JAFGMM010000137.1 GCA_016927535.1 Anaerolineae bacterium | reverse complement strand
TTTGGGGAGAGGGGGAACAGGTGCACAAACGGTCAAAATTCTTAAGTTGATGTGCATGGGGCGGGTTTGAAACCCGCCCCTACCCCAAACCGGCGACCACGCTATCTTGCAGAGCTACCCCAAAAAGGGGAGTGCAGCGAATTGACTCCACTCCCCGCGCGCAGTCGGGGCACGGTGCGCCATGTCCCAACTAGAGAGGTCTATTGTAGGCGCCTTACTATATCGCCGACGTAATGAGCTTCTGCTTGAGTCCCCAAAGTCGCTGCGTGAGCGAAACATGATAGATATGCGGATTCATGAGCCGTCTCACGCCGATGTCCAGGCGGGCGATATCATTTTGACGAAGCTCGCGCATGTCTTCGATAGAAGGGAGCGTATAAACCAACTCGCCTTCTCGCAGTATCTCGACCAAGAGCGGTTCGACCTCGGTGATATCTTCCCGGTTGAGCACGCGGTACGTAGCATGCTCGATGGGGTGGTGCAGCAGGATTTTATCCATTTCGCGCGGGTCTTCATCGTCAAGGCCGAGCAGGTCGGCAGTCGCTTTACCGCGCTTGTCATACACACGCCATACGCGCTTTTGACCCGGGTTAGGCGTCTTCGCCGGGGACTCCGATATCTTGATCGCCGGCACCCATTCGCCGTTGTTGTGATGGTTCTGGATGGCGACCAGTTTGTACACGCCGTCCAGCGCCGAGTCGCCGCGCGAAGTGATAAGGCGCGTGCCGACGCCATATACCAACCGCTTAACGAGACGGTCGGGGTCGACTCCGCAGCGAGGCGCTTCGGTCCGAATCTGGGTGACGATCTGCCAGATCGTTAGTTCGTCAAGCTGGTTTGACAGAACGATAGCCGTATCTTCAAAACCGGCCTCGTCCAGCATCTTTGCAGCGTGAATACTCAGGTAAGCCAGGTCGCCCGAATCCAACCGGATGCCAACCGGCTTATGGCCTTTGCGCCGCAGCTCCTCGAACACTTTGATAGCATGTGGGACGCCGCTCTCCAGAGTGTCGATGGTATCGACCAGCAGCAGGCAATCGTCCGGATAGACGTCGGCGTAGGCACGAAAAGCGCCTAGCTCGCCCTCGCCGAGCGCCATGAACGCCTGGACCATACTATGCGCATGGGTGCCCTTCGGAGGATAGCCCAGCACGTAGGAGATGCCGGTGTTAGAACTAAAGTCTGCGCCGCCGATGAGCGCGGCCCGCGTGCCGGCGTTGGCGCTTCTTTCTTGGGCGCGGCGCAGCCCAAACTCCAGCAACAAGTGACCGCTCCCGGCCTCGCGCATACGGGCCGCCTTGGTAGCAATGAGAGTCGGGTAGTTCAGGTGATTGAGAAGCGACGTTTCCAAGATTTGCGCCATGACCAGCGGCCCTTTGACGACCGCCAACGGCACGTTGGGATGGACGACGCGCCCCTCCGGGATGGCGTAAAGGGTAATACCTTCGAATGTGCCATGCGCTTGCAGCCAGTCCAGGAAATCATCGGCGAAGAGGCGCACGCCGGCTTGCCCGGTTTGGTGGCGCAAGTGGGTGATATCCTCATCGCGGAAGCGTGCGTCTTGCATCCAGTCTAGCAGCCATTCCAGCCCGGCACTGATGCAATAGCCGGCCTGGTGCTCGCCATAGTCGGGATAGCTGCGAAAAAAATAATCGAACTGGGCCGTGGTTTCATGCAGACCCACCCGGTAGTAGAGCTGGGCCATGCTCAATTGATACATATCGGTGAACAGAATGCCTTCTGCGGTTTGGCGGTCCGACGACTTCATATCGAGGGTTCCTTGCTCATCATAAACGGAAGTATATTTGCGGTAGTATCCGATTCGACAATTGACACCCCAATATGGGGTGTCAGGTCATCCGGGCAATGGTGATTGTCTAGAGCGGGCGACGGGATTCGAACCCGTGACGTCCAGCTTGGAAGGCTGGCATTCTACCACTGAATTACACCCGCCACTCAAACACGATGATACACCTTGCCGCCGCGAAAATCAACCCTGCGCGAGGATTGCCGCCAGACCCGCTTCGTCTACCGACAGGATACCCGCCGCCGGGAGACGCTCGGTCAGGGTGCGCCAGTTGGCGTCTTGCACAAAGATGCTTTTGAAGACCGGCAGCGCCTCATCGAGCCGGCCCAGGTTTGCCAGCGATATCGCATGCCAGTAGCGGATCTCCAAGCTGTCAGGGAGCAGCGCCTCCGCCGCGCCGTACTCCTGCAAAGCACGTTTGGCGTCGTCGGCTTCGAGCGCCTGGTCGCCGGCGTTCATGTGCTCATAAGCGCGGTGCACACGCAGCAGCCGCTTCAGTTCCTCGACCGGCGCCGGGTGATCATCCACCCGCAGATCGACGAGCCGGTCGTCCCAGGGCTTGCCGGTCGTTTCGCCGCGCACCACCACCAGCGCCGCCGACTGCTGGCCGCGGATATCGCCGCCTTCGGCCTGCGCCGCTTCCAGCGCCGCAACCAGGCGCTCGGCGAACGGCTCGCGGCCGGCGCTAAAGGCTTCGGCCATCGCCGGCCAAACCGTGTCGCTCAGCATCATGTTGGCCTGCACCGAAAACCCATCGCCGACCAGGTGTCCCGCCGCCGCCATACACCGCGCGCCGGTATGGGCTGCCGCTTCGCCGCGCGCGCTCACGATGCCCACCTGCCGCAGCGCCCGCCCTGCGTCGGCGTCGAGCAAGATGCGCAGCGCTTCGCCAGGCGTCTTGCCCGCTTTCAACAACTCGAGTCCTTCCGGGCCAAGCGCCGGGTTGACAAGCGCCTGGGTCGCCGCTGCCCCGACGCCCGCTTCGGCCCAGCCGACGATAGACCCCACCGAAAACCAGTGCGATTGTATCGCTACCCCCAGTTGACCCGTTTCGGAGTCGCGCGCAACGATTGAGTAAGTCATCTCGGTTTACCCCCGTTCGATCACTACCCGACAATGATATCGTCTAGCCGGCGCTTGGGTACGTGGTGCACATCCTCGTCGTCGCGCCAGTAGCGTATGTCGCCGTCCTGGCCCACTTCATCGATCACGACCTTTTCTTTAGGCTTGCCAAGCGCGAGCACGAGCAAGATTTTGTAGCGCTCCGGGATGTCCAGCACGCCGCGCAGCGCCGCCCGCTGAATCGAACCGATCATACAGCCGCCCAATCCCTTTTCGGTCGCCCCCAGCATGATGCTCTGCGCAGCAATGCCGCAATCGGTATCGAACTGGTCGCGCACCTGCTGGTCGCCCAAGATGACAATATACGCCGAAGGCCGCTCACCCTCCACCGGGCCGGTCCAATCGACCAGGTAGCCGGCCCATGCCAGGCATTGAAAAATCTGCGCGTTGCGCTCCGGTTCCCATGAGAGGATGTAGCAGAGCGGCTGCAAGTTCGACCCCGACGCCGACAACCGCGCCAGGTTAACCAATTCGCGCAGCGTCGCCCGGTCGATAGGAGTATCTTCATAGAAACGCCGGTAGCTGCGGTTCTTCGTGACCCAATCTCGTAGCATCGTCATTCTCCTTCTCTTTCCTCCCCGTGGGTTGGCGAGACATATCTTCTGCCGGCCAGCCAGTGAGCAAGCGGCAGAAAATGTGGGGCAGGGAACGCTCCCCACGCAAACCAGCCTGCCTCAAGGATTTCCTCCGGGGCGTGTGCACACGCATCCCCGGAGAGATAGCGCCCGCGCATCCAGATCGTGATCGAGTGCACATTTTCGGACTCAAAAACGTTGTTGGTCAACCCGACAAACCGGACGTCGCCGACGTGAACACCGGTTTCTTCATAAACCTCGCGGACCGCGCAGGTTTCCGGCGCTTCGCCGAATTCCAGCAGGCCGCCGGGCGTGGACCACGTATTTGCACCATGCGGGCCGCGCCGCTTCACCAACAAGATTTCATCATCACGCTCGACGAATATCCCCACACCGACAAATGGGCGCTGCGTGTTTAAGTTCACCATACACCTTCAAAGCTAAACCGGGTAAGTTTATGCTTGCCGGCTGCCATTCTATCGTACCACTCGCGCAATGCCTAATGCCGGGCTGCTCCTTTGAAAATAAGCTTTTACCTCACCCCCGCCGCGCTTCGCGCGTCTTCCCCCTCTCCATCCAATGGAGAGGGGGATAAGAGG
>JAFGMM010000136.1 GCA_016927535.1 Anaerolineae bacterium | reverse complement strand
ACTCGCGCTATCACATCATCAAGGCGTGCGAAGATTCGCTGCGCCGCTTGCAGACCGATCACATCGACCTGTACCAATTGCACCGCCCCGACCTGGTTGTACCGCAGGATGAGACGTTGCGCGCCTTCGACGATCTGGTGCGTGCGGGCAAGGTGCGCTATATCGGCTGCTCCACGCATCCCGCGTGGATGGTGATGGAGGCGCTGGCCACCAGCGAGCAGATGGGCATCGCGCGCTACATCAGCGAACAGCCACCCTACAACCTGCTGGACCGCCGCATCGAAAACGAACTTGTGCCGCTGTGCCAGAAGCACGGCCTGGCGCTGCTGCCGTGGTCGCCGCTGGCGGGTGGTATCCTCGCCGGGAAGTATACGCTGGAGATGCTTGATGCGGAATCCTATCCCGCCGGCTCGCGCGCCGAACGTTCCGGCGCGATGTTCCGCGACCGCGTGACCCGGCGTGGGGTAGAAGTGGCGGTGCAGCTCAAAGCGATGGCCGAAGAGCGCGGCATGACGATCACGCAGCTCGCGCTGCTGTGGGTGAAGGATCAGCCCGGCATCACCTCGCCCATCATCGGCCCGCGCACGATGGCGCACCTCGAAGACGCACTGCCTGTGCTGGAGATGACGCTCGATCCCGCCGACACGCCGCTCTTCGACGCCCTCGTGCATCCCGGCAACGCCGTCGCCGACTTCCACAACAGCAACCCGTGGATGAAGGCGAGGATATAACGGTCGGCTTTCAGCCGTCAGCTATCAGCTCTAATTTCTCACTTCTAATTTCAGGAGGACATAACCCATGCCATTGACTTTCGATTTTCCACTAGAGAAGCTCCAGACGTATATGGGGATCAATCCCCGGCCGGCGGATTTCGACGCGTATTGGGACGCGGCGCTGGCCGAGATGCGCGCGCTCGATCCGCAGGTGACACTGACCCCGGCGGCGTTCCAGGCGTCTTATGCCGAGTGTTTCGATATGACCTTCACCGGCGTCGGCGAGGCGCGCATCTACGCCAAGGTGCTCAAGCCGAAGAAGGCAAGCGCGCCGAGTCCGGCGATCTTGATGTTCCACGGCTACTCCGGCGATTCCGGCGACTGGGCTGACAAGCTGGCCTATGTTGCCGCGGGCTACACCGTGGCCGCGCTCGACTGCCGGGGGCAGGGCGGGCGCTCGGAGGACAAGGGCGGCGTCACCGGCAACACGCTGCACGGGCATATCATCCGCGGGCTGGATGAAGCGCTCAAGGGTGAGCCGGAGAAGCTGTATTACCGCCAGATGTTCCTCGATACGGCACAACTTGCTAAGATCGTCATGGAGATGCCGGACGTGGATCCCGCTCGCGTCGGGGCGACCGGCGGTAGCCAGGGTGGGGCGCTCACAGTGGCCTGCATCGCGCTTGAACCGCGCATCAAGCGCGCCGCGCCCGTCTTCCCCTTCCTCAGCGATTACAAGCGCGTCTGGGAGATGGATCAGGATACCAATGCCTACTCCGAATTGCGCGAGTACTTCCGGCGTTTCGATCCGCGCCACGAGCAGGAGGACATGGTCTTCGAAAAACTCGGTTACGTGGACATCCAATATCTCGCCCCGCGCATCCGCACCAACGTGCAATGGTACACCGGCCTGCGCGACACGATCTGCCCGCCTTCCACGCAGTTCGCCGCCTACAACAAGATCGACTCGGAAAAGAAGATGGTGCTCTACCCCGACTTCGGTCATGAAGGACTGCCGGGCGGGAATGACCTCATCTTCCAGTTTATGATGGGGTTGTAACTTCATGCGTGATGCGTGAAATGCGATTCATCACGCATCTTAGCGGCGCAACAGGCAGCGCGACGGGACAAGGTTTTCTAAATGCGATGGCCCTGGTTTGCCGGTTCATCCTTGAAGGGAAAAACTATGTTGAGTACAATTGGTATTCTCAGCCCCGGCGATATGGGGCACAGTGTCGGTAACGTGCTGCGCGAGCATGGGCTGCGCGTCATCGCTTATCTTGGGGATCGCAGCGCACGCACACGGGCGCTGGCGCGTGAGGCACAGATCGAAGAAGTGCCCTCGTACCGGGCGCTGGTGCAGGAAGCGGACGCGATTCTCTCGATCCTCGTCCCCGCGCAGGCGATAGCGGCGGCAGAACTGGTATCGCAGGCGTTGCGGGAGACGGGTGCGCGTGTTCTGTACGTCGATTGCAACGCGATTGCGCCACAGACAGCGCAGGCGGTGGGAGAAATCGTTACCCGGTCTGGCGGGCGCTTTGTGGATGCCAGCATTATTGGCGGGCCGCCGCGCGACGGGTATACCCCGCGTATCTACGCCTCCGGCTCGGATGCAGCGGACTTCGCCGAGTTGACGAACTATGGCCTCGACATCATCGTAATGGACGATGTAATCGGGCACGCTTCGGCGCTCAAAATGTGTTACGCTTCGTTGACCAAGGGTTCGACGGCGCTCTACGCCGAGTTGATGATCGCGGCGAAGGCGCTTGGTGTTGAAGAGACGCTCATCGCCGAGTTCAAGCAGAGTCAGGCCGACCGTTTCGCCGGCATCGAGCGCAGCCTGCCGCGCGTGCCGGTCAAGGCGCGGCGTTTCGTCGGCGAGATGGAGGAGATGGCGAAGATGTATGATTCGCTCGGCCTCACGCCCAACATGCTCGCCGGAGCCGCGAAGGTCTACGACCTCATCGGCAGCACACCCCTCGCCGACCGCACGCCCGAAGACACGTCACCGTTTCCCACACTGGACGAGGCGCTGGCGATTTTCGTGGAACATCTCTTATGACCGAGAATGATGTGTTGCCGT
>JAFGMM010000135.1 GCA_016927535.1 Anaerolineae bacterium | reverse complement strand
GAGTCTGACTCCCCTCGCCCCTTGAGGGAGAGGGGTCGGGGGAGAGGGGGAAAAAGCGCTTAAGTTGATGCATATGGGGCGGGTTTGCAAACCCGCCCCTACCCCACGACGGCGACCCCGTTATATTGCGACTATCGGCAAGCGAAAGAGTAAACCGCGAACTTTGCACAGCTAGGCTGGGTAACGCGAATGGCGCGCGAATGAAGAGCGGCATGAAGCCTTTCAACCCGGCCCGTCGAACACCAGGTAATCGGTCGTCATATTCTCCAGGTCGCTGTAAAACCCGCGCAGGCGCTCCGGCAGCAGCAGCGCCAACTGGTACATTGCCTCGGTGGTCATCTGCTTCAGCACTTTGCGCGGGATGCGCCCATCTTCGTCCAGGTTCTCCGGCGACCGGAAGCGAAAGGGCCTGCCGAAGCGCATCTTTAGCGTCGTGCGCCGCACCCGCTGGATGTTCCACTTGAACCGGTCCGCGCCGTCTACACCCACCGGCACAATCAGCGCGCCGGTTTTGGTCGCCATGTACGCGATCCCGTCATACGCGCGCTTCAGGCGGGGGCGGCGCGTGCCCTCCGGCATCATCAAAATCGAGCCGCCCTCCTCGAGCACTTCGGCGGCATAGCGCAGCGCCTTGCGGTCCACCTTGCCGCGCCGCACCGAAAACGCTCCCCAGGCAGCCACCAGCCAGGAGATGCCCGGTATCTTAAAGTTTTCGATTTTCGACATCGGTACGATGTCTTCGCGGTCCACCACGCCCGCCACCGCGACCGGCTCTATAAAAGCCGTATGGTTGACCATGAAGATCGTACCGCCCGTCGCCGGGACCTGCCCCACGCCCTCCGCCTCGACCTTGACGACGGTGGTAAAGACGAAGGTGCGCAGCAGCCAGCGCAAAATGCGCCGGCGCCAGGTGTAATCCACACCTTTATAAGGCCGGTAAAACTCCGCGGTCGTCGCTTTCACACTCACGGTTCTTGCACCTCGCGCGCTCCAACTACGTAACCATATACCACATCAATCACGGTCGGCAGATCCATCATCGTCGTATCGATCACAATCGCGTCTGCCGCCGGGCGCAGCGGCGCCACCTCGCGCGTGCTGTCGATATGGTCGCGCTGGCGCATGGCCGCCAGCACTTCCGCATAGCTCTGGCGCATGCCTCCGCTGCGCGCCTGGGTCTCTTTCCAGCGCCGCCGGGCGCGCTCCTCGACCGTAGCGTCGAGGTAGATCTTGGTCCCGGCGTTGGGTATCACCACCGTGCCGATATCCCGGCCCACCATCACCACCCGGCCCTTTGCGCTCAGCCGGCGCTGCTGTACGGTCATGGCGGCGCGCACCCCCGGATACGCAGAGACCTGCGAGACATTCGCATCGACCGCCGGGGCGCGGATTGCCCACGTGACATCTGTATTATCTACTAACACCGTATATAGCCTTCCGTCGCTCACATTGGACGATTTCACATCTATTGTTAAGCTTTCCGCTACAGCCCTGACGGGCGCTTCGTTCGCCGGGTCGATGCCGCGCTCCAGCACCACCAGGGTCACCGCCCGGTACATCGCACCGGTATCGAAGAACAGGTAGCCGAGCCGTTCCGCCAGCGCCTGCCCTACTGTGCTCTTCCCCGATGCCGCCGGCCCGTCGATTGCAACTACAGTTGACAGATTCACATACCCTCCCGTTTCGTACTAAGGGCGGGTCTGAGAACCCGCCCCTAAGACTGTTCAGCGCGCGCCGCGCCGCTTATTCTTCCGGCTTGCGTCTCTGCTCTTCTTTTGGCCCTGCTGCTTTAGCGCCTGTAACATTCTAATCTCATCTTCGTTCAGCCGCCGCCACTCGCCCGGCTTCAAGTCGCCCAACTCCAGCGGCCCTAGCTTGGTGCGCAGAATATATTTCACCGGATGCCCCAGCGCCAAGCCTACCTCGCGGATTTGCCGCTTACGCCCTTCCTGCATCGTGATCTTCAGCCATGTGACATCCCGCTCCGGCCGCGCAATGTTGATCTTGCAGGGCTGGGTTTTGGTGCCGTCGGGCAGCACGATGCCGCGCCGCCACGCGGCAAGCGTTTGTTCGGAGGGCTGCCCTTCTACCAGCACCCGGTAAGTCTTGGTGTGCTCGTAGCGCGGATGCGTGAGCACGTTCGCTAACTCGCCGTCGTCGGTCAGGAGAATCAATCCTTCGCTCTCCACGTCGAGCCGGCCCACCGGGAACAGGTGGCCCGGCAGATCAACCAGGTCGCGTACGGTGGGCCGGTCTTCCTGCGCCTGCGCCACCACCGCCGAGACCACACCGCGCGGCTTGTTCAGCATGACGTAAGTAAATCTCGACTGCACGCGCACCCGCTCGCCGTCTACCGCGATCACGTCCTCGTCAGGATCGGCGCGCGCGCCCAGTGCAATCACTGCGCCGTTGACCGTCACACGCCCCGCGCGAATGAACTCCTCGCAGGCGCGGCGCGACCCCAAGCCGGCGCGCGCCAATAACTTCTGTACTCGTTCTAGTTCTGCCACGTACTCCCATCCTGTTACAATATCGGCATGATTACCATGACGAAAAGGTACTCTTTTGTTCCTGTCCTGATTCTATCGATTCTGGTCGCGCTCGCCTGCCGGCTGCCGGCCGGGGGACCGGCGCGCCCCGGCCCGCCGGTCGCCGCCGCCGGAGACGCCGGGCGCAAGATCGATGCCGCCGTCGCGCTGCTCCGCCAGGGCCAGGCCACCGCGCTCACATTGACTCAAGAAGCGGCTACCGCGTGGCTCATCCGGCGCATGGCTGCCTACGCCGCGCAGACCGGTGAGCCGGTGTCATTGGATGCCTTACAGGTGTACTTCCAAGACGGCGCGGTGCAGCTTTACGGTGAGCACCGCGTAGGCGCGTTCACGGCGAGCATGCTGCTGACCCTTATGCCCACGCTCACGCCGGGAGGCCAACTTCGCATACAAATCGGCACCGCGCAGTACGGCTCCCTCGCAATGAGCGGTGAAACACTGGAGACATTGACCCGCGCGGTGCAGAACAATCTCGATAGCTTGTGGACGCGCTGCCGCATCACCGCCCTGTCAATCGCCGACGGGGTATTGAGCATAAGCGTCCAGCCGGTCCCTTAGCCGAACAGCCCCCACCGGCGCTTTTTGCCGCCTGAATTGTTGGCGTCGTCTTCGTTGTCTTCGTCATCTTTGCCGTCTTCGTCGCCGCCGTCCTCTTGCTCGCCGCCGGCTTCGCTCTGGGCACTCTCCGCGATATCGACGTTGTCGGCCCAGCCTGCCGGTATTTCGTCCGGGACCGCACCCGCTTCGGGCGCGGCTTCCTCGACTACTTCAATCACTTCGATTTCTTCAACTTCGGCAGGGGCTTCATCGAACGCCGGCGCAACCGCCAAGTCTGGTTCCGGCGTCGCCTCCGAGACCTCGGTCGCCGTGTCTGCGCTCCAATCGTCCGCCGTGCCTTCGTCAGGTTCCGCTTCGACCTCACCGGGCGGCTCGGCCTTTATTTCTTCTGCCTCCATTGCCGCGTCCATTGCCGCAGCCGCAGCCGCGAACGGGGTTCCTTCCAGATCGGAGGTTGACGGCAGAACTTCCTCGTAGGGTGGGAGTTCTTCGGTGATGCTTTCGTGCGCCGGCTCGAAGGCTTCGACCTCCGCTTGAGGCCTCGCTTCAGCCGGTGGCTCTTTCCAGGCCGGCTCGGCAAATAGAACCGGTTCGGGTTCAAATGCCGGTTCCGGTTCCTCGGTCATCTCTTCTTCGGTTGCCGCTTCCGGTTCGGCGGCGGCGGGCGGTGACGGCGGCGGCGGCGGTTCCGACTCAATCGCTTCGCCGCCGACTGCCGGGACCACCTCGCGCTGCCGGGGCGGTGTCAGGATAATCGTATCCGGGGGCGGGCCGGCTTCATCTTCTGCCGCTTCTTCATCAAAACTAAACGCCTCCGGTGCCGGTTTCGGCGGTTGGAGCAGCCGTGCGCCAAGCCGCTCCTCGGTGTGCGCTACCGCAGCCGGCGAGGCCAGTTCGACGCGAATCGTCGGCGCGCCGGCGATTGTCAACCCGAGGTTGTTCTTAGCCACCCCGCGCACGATGCCGTTAATATCGCGCACCTTCTCGGCGACCATCACGTGCGGCGCCGCCAGAACATCCAGCGCGATCTTGACTCTGCCGGATGCGATGGGCCGCACATGAACGCTCACGTCGAGCAGGTCCGGCATTTCGCCCACGTGCTGGTGGATCTGCGCTTCGATAGACTCCGGCGAAATCTCGGCGACGGTGCCGCGCACCTTCACGACGGCCCGGTCTGTCGTCCGGCGCAGTTCCGAGATCAATAGCACGAACAAGAAGATGTTTAAGATAACGGCCACCACGACTCGCGCCAGCCAATCAAAGCTTTGGGTCGCGTCGATCAACCGCTGTGCGAACTGCAAGACGATATCCGGCACGACCAGGCTGGCGGTGCACGTAAGGATTGCCACGAACAAGAAGATCACGACGATCAAACGATTAAGTTTATTCACGATCCTCTCCTCACACAAAGCCGGCTCGTGGTGATATTACCGCATTCACCGGGATTGTGGAAGTTGGTTGTCAGCTTTGCCCGCACCTGTGACGCTTGCGACACTGTTGGCGAGATCGGAAAGTAACACCGAGTCGGGCGGTAGGGGCGGGTCTCAGACCCGCCCAGGGCCGGTTTCCCAACCGGCCCCTACAGTTCACCAACGGGATGGTTTGCGTGCGGGGATGCTTTGAGGATAAACTAACCTCACTATGACCGACGCGAGCTGCAAGGGGCTGCTGCCATGAAGTTGTTTCGCCGTAAGCCGTCTGAAGAAGCCGCCGACCTGCCGGTAGAGGACGCGCCGCCGGCGGAGGCCGGTACAGAGCCGGGACCGGAACCGGACGAGAAACGGCCCTGGTTCCGGCGGCGCAAGCAAACCGACCGGGAGATCGCCGCACCGGACCTTTCACCCGGCGCGCCGGCGCCGGCCGCCCCTGAACCTACCG
>JAFGMM010000134.1 GCA_016927535.1 Anaerolineae bacterium | reverse complement strand
CTCGTATCTGGCGACGCCTGACTGCTTTTAGCGGCATTCGCGTTCGCCAACCTGACCGTTTCGCCGCTTAATTTGGCGAAGGTATTGTCACTGAGACAGACTTTCTCACAGGTGCCGCACCCGCCGCAGTTTGCGTCGGCGTAGAAACGAACTAACTCTTGATACATATATCTGTGAGATTGATAATTCAAAGACTTCGGTACCAGCAGATCAAACAACTTCATCCCAAATGAGAGTTCAAAATCAGCGTCCGGGTCCGGTTCGATATGCTCCTCACCGGCAACAACGTGTCTCCAAAACGCATCTAATTTGCTCATCATGACAGATTCTAAGTGGCGTATTCTCTCCGCGCTGTTCAAACCGATAAGATTTTCCTGTCCGAGAGGCAGGTTCCACGGCATATTTATGTCAAGCTGGGCGCTCAACTTTTTGCCCTGTTTCGCCAGCAGTTGATTCATATATTCGAACGCTTCCGAGTGGCTGCCTCCGCGCGTGCACAGCGCGAAAATATATTGAGCAGAAGACAGATCGGCTTTTTCAAGAAAGTCGTACAGTGGGATAGGGATTGTCAGACAAAAGTTTGGAAAAACGAAACCGACGGTCTCGGCGCTGGTTTTGATGGTGTCATTGCGCAACAAACGCACGATGGGCGTCAGACTTGCTTCAGGGATTCTTTCCTGTAATTCCCGTGCAACATGGAGAGAGTTTCCGGTTCCTGAATAATAGTAGATTTCAATGCTCATCTAGAGCCTCCTGCTCCCACTTGAACCCGACCGCTGCGGTTATTATAACGTCCCCGGTAAGCGTCTCAAGCATCCCGGAGCTTTGAATTTCCGGCGCAAACGCGCGCCGCTTTTCCTCCGTCTCGCCCCCAGAGGAACATCTTTTGGGGTCCATGACAAGATTGTCACAAAATCCCGCGCACTTGTCTAAAAACCTGACACAAAACTCTATGCTTTATTCACACAACTGTCATGAAAAGCTGCCAATACTATGTAACAATACAAGCAGTAAATTCATTGACGGGACGGAGGGGATCATGAGCAAGCGCAGTGCTTCTAAACAGAAAATGTCTGACTACGACCTGGCCTGCCGGAGCACTCTGCACTACGACGAGTTCGACAAGGAAACTTGGCGCCTCGTGCTTGACCCCCAACTGTGGGCCGATGTAACCGACGAAGCCTACTGGCTCGACCTGTTCGACGCCGAGGCGAACGCCGAAAGATACACGGCGGCGTATTGGAGCAGCTTCGAGGCACACAAGACAGTTCAAGAACCCGCAGTATTCAACCGTTCCCAATCTATGCCGGTTGCCGCCTGACGGCGGTGACCAGGTGGAGGCCGGAAGCGCGCGACCGGTCTCTGCCCCGGCAGCCCTAACGCGCAGTGGAGAGCAGTCAATGAGGCACGGTTTTAGGGAGCAACACAAAATGACGCAAACTACAACATCGCAGAATCAAACGAGTTTTAGTTTTAACGGTAGGCCGCCTGAAATTGACTTCGATCCCAACAAGTACCTGGCTTCGCCATCTCAAATCATCTGGCTGATCAGAGGCAGGCGGCTGATTGTCCGGCAGGGGACCTGCCTGGCGCTCTGTCTCTCGGACACCCAGCGCAAAATCTTCAAAGCCGGCGCCCACATCGTCCCGGATTGGACGCCGCGCAGGGCACCGGCGCAGTGGGTGCGCACGGCGCCGATATCCATCCCTTCGACCCAAGCGCGCTGCAAAGACGGCTTGCAGGCGACGCTGGCGCTGGAGGTCATCCCGGTCGTCCGGGAGACCGGACCGCTCGCCAACCTGGCGCTGGCGCTCGAAGATGTGGTTAAGATCATCCAGTCGAATCTGTGCGCGGTCCTGGCAGAGCTGCCGCATAACGAACTGATGGGCTTCAAAGGCCATACCGCGATAAAAGACGACCATCTCAGCAAACACATCGCCTGGCGGCTGCAACAGCAAGTTATTTTCGAGGGGCTGGACTTTCACGTCATCATCACCGAACGACGCCCCGACGAAAGTTTCATCAAAACCCTGGTCGAAAAGATCCACATCACACGCGAGCAAGAGCTAGAAGAGGCCCGGCTGAACATGGAGATTGCCCTGATGGACCGACGACTGGAACTGGAGCGCAAGCGACAGGAAATGCACATGCTGAAAACCCAAGGACAGTTGGACGAGCGAATCGCCGACGCAACTGTCCGGGCCACGATGGGCCGGATTCTCCTGCCGTTGCGCAAGCAGGAATACGAGATGAAGACCCGGCTTCAAGAGGCGGTCAACAAAAACCAATTCGCCGCCGCGCGCGAACTATTCACCAACTACGCGCAGATTCTCCAGCAGTACATCCCGTTCATGCAGATGGACGACATGCTAAACATCCCGGCTCACGCCGGCTTGGGGGTCGAAGGGGCAGTACTGAACGACGTGTACCGGCAGGGCGTCACCTTCCTGCGCAGCGTCAAGCACTTTCTCGACCTCAGCACGCCGCCGGACATGGATTGGTTGGACGAATCGGACGAGCATCCTTCCTGGCCGCCGAGCCACAACGGCGGCAGTCAAGAAGAGCCGGACACCCGGCATGCAGCGTAACACATAACCCAAAAGCCAATGGGGGCACAGAGATTGTGCCCCCCAAACTTACACCTATTCGCTGCCCCAGCCATCTCGCGCCAGCGTATAGTACGCCAGCGTCGTACCTCGATAATAGCGCTGATTGATATCGACGAAGGTCATGCCGAGCTTTTCCATCACGCGCCGCGAGGCGGCGTTCTCTGGGATGGCGAGCGCCACGATCTGCGAAAGCCCTCCCACCTCGAAGCCATAACGCAAACAAGCGCGCGCCGCCTCGGTGGCGTAACCCTGTCCCCAGTACACCTTGCCGAACTCATAGGCGAGTTCCACTTCTTCGGGCGCATCCGGGATGTTCATCAGCCCGCACGCGCCGACGAACAGCCCGTCGCTCAGGCGCTCCACCGCCCAGATGCTGTAGCCGTTGGCAGCCCACGCATCCGCGAACATCGCAATGGCGCGCGTTGCCCGGTCGAGCGGCGCAGCCTGCGACGCCGGCAGATAGCGCGTGACATCGGGGTCGGCGAAAATAACCTCGGCGTAGATGGGTGCGTCGTCCGGCGCGAACGGGCGCAGGCGGAGACGGTCGGTCTCGATCACGTTGTTCATGGCTGCCCTCCAAAGCTCTCCACGTATTCCAGCGATTGGTGTCTGAAGTAGGTATTATACAACTCTGCGTAGTGCCCGCCCTGCACCATCAGCCCGTCGTGCGTCCCTTCCTCGATGATCTCGCCGTGATCCATCACGATGATGCGGTCGGCGTGCTTCACCGTCGAGAGGCGGTGTGCGATGATAATCGCCGTGCGGTCGCGCATAATCATCTCTAACCCATCCTGTATCTGCGTCTCGGTGAAGGGGTCCACACTGGCGGTCGCCTCGTCGAGGATGAAAATCGGCGGGTTTTTGAGCAGCACCCGCGCCAGCGCCACAAGCTGCCGCTGCCCCATCGAAAGGTTCGCGCCGCGCTCGCCCACATCGGTATCGAGACCGTCGGGCAGCGCCGCGAGCCATTCGCCCTCGCTGATGCGCTGCGCGGCGCTGCAAACCTCGTCGTCGGTAGCGTCGGGCCGGCCGTAGCGGATGTTCTCCATCACGCTGCCGGAGAACAGAAACGGCACCTGCGGCACCAACCCGACATGCCGCCGGTACGACTGCAAATCAAAGCTGCGAATGTCGCGCCCGTCGATCAAGATTTCGCCGGCCTGGAATTCGTAGAAGCGCGTGACCATGCGTGCCAGGCTGCTCTTGCCGGCGCCGGTGTGTCCGACCAGCGCCACCGTCTCGCCCGGCTGGATTGCCAGGCTGAAACTGGGCAGCACCACCTCATCGCCGGTATAGGTCAGGCACAGATCACGGAATTCGATGCGCCCCCCCAGCGCATCGACCGGCTCGCTGCCTTCCTGGATCACCTTCGGCTCGGCGTCGATGAGCGCAAAGGCCCGCTCGGCAGCCGAAAGCCCGTCCTGGAACTGGCTCCAGAACGACGAGATGTTAACCATCGGCCACCAGTAGAACCCGACCGACAGCATAAACAAATACCATTCGTCGGGCGTAATCAACCCGTCCTGCGAGGCCAGCGCGCCGGCAAAGACCAGGATCGCTATGCCGATGCCTTGCGAACCGCCGACGAGCGGAAAGATCGTATTGAGCGTCAGGCCGCGCTGGATGCCGGTTTTAAAGCCGAGCCGGTTGTTTTCGTTGAACGTATCGTAAATGGCGCGCTCCTGGCGGAAGCTCTTGGCGACCACGATGCCGCTCACCGACTCTTGAATCTGCGCATTGATGGTCGCGGTCACACGGCGCGCATTCTGCGTCACGCGCCGCGCGATGCGCCGGAAGCTCAGCGCCATCGCCACCACGAAGGGCGTCATCACGACGAGCAGCAGCGTCAGCGGAACGCTGATGGTCATCAGGTAAATGGTCAGCACTACCACCAGCAAGACCTGGCTGAACAGGCTCATGCTCAGGTCGGCGACGGTCGAAAAGTCCTGCGTGTCCGACGTGACGCGGCTGACGATCTTGCCGGTAGGGTGTTCGTCGTAAAACGACAGGTCAAGCCCAATCGTCGCCTCGAACACGTCTTCGCGCAGCTTCAGCACCACATCGCCGATGACGCGCGCCGAGAACCACTGCCGGACCAGGTTAAACACCCACGCCAGCACGCCCCATACCAACACTGCCCCGGCCAGCAGCAGCGCATTCTGCGCGGAGGGGTCCTGCCCCATAATGCCGATGGCCTTAGCGATGATGATCGGCCCGGCGCTGGAGGCAATCGAGTTGAGCGCCAGCGTCACGCCGACCACGCTCATCTGCCCGGCATACGGCTTGAAGTAGGCGACGATGCGCGCCAACAGTTCGCGGTCGCTGTAGTTCCGGTCGTAAGTTTCGGTATCCAGTCCGTCGAGTATAAAGCCCATAATGTTTTAGCCTTTTAGCAGTTAGCGGTTAGCTATTAGCGGTTAGCCATTGGCGGTTAGCGGTTAGCTATTAGCGGTTAGCTAAAAGCTAAAAGCCAATCGCCAATCGCTAATCGCTCTTTAGTCATACCGCGCAAAGATTCTGCGATAATCCTCGCTCCGCGCCAGCAGCTCCTCATGCGCGCCCTGGTCAACCAGGCGACCCTGCCGGAGCACCAGGATGCGGTCTGCCCAGCGAATCTGGCTGAGGCGGTGCGTGATGATAAACGTGGTGCGCTGCTCGCTGATGCGCTTCATCGCGCGCTGAATCTGGTCTTCGGTGGCGCTGTCGATGGCGCTGGTGCTGTCGTCCAGGATCAAGATACGCGGGTCGGTGAGGAAGGCGCGCGCGATGGCGATGCGCTGGCGCTGCCCGCCGGAGAGCGTCACGCCGCGCTCGCCCACTTCGGTCTCGTAGCCGTCGGTGAAGCCCATGATAAACTCGTGCGCCTGCGCCTCGTGCGCCGCCCGTTCGACGGACGCGCGGTCGGCGTCTGGGCAGCCGAACGCGACATTCTCGGCAAGGGTGCGCGAGAACAAAAACACGTCCTGTTCGATGGTCGATATCTGCGAGCGCAGCGCCGCCAGGCTCCAGTCGCGCACGTCCACGCCATCGACCAGCACACGCCCCGCGTCGGCGTCGAAAATGCGGTTAATCAACCGGGTGAGCGTGGTCTTGCCGGTGCCGGTCTGCCCGACGATGGCGACTGTTTCGCCAGGATACGCCGTAAAGCTGATGTCCTCCAGTACGGGGCTGCCGGCGTCATAACCAAAGCTCACATTTTGAAACTCGACCCTGCCTTCGATAGGGGCACTGTAACCCGCTTCGTTTTCGTCAAGCTCGGTCTCGATGTTGATAAGCTCCAGGATGCGCCGCGCACTGGCAATGCCCAACTGCACCAGGTTAAACGCAAAGATCGAAACAAACGTTGGGAAGCGCAGCGTGCCCATCAACCCCATGAACGACACGACCTCGCCCAGCGTAATCGGCCCGTTGCCGCCGTCCCAGACCGCCAGCGCGTGCAGCAGCGCCGCCGCCCAGCAGAGACTAAACATCAGCATAGGCAGATAAAACGCCTGGATTTCGCCCTGCTTTACGAAATAATTGCGGAAAGCGCGCGCGTTCTGCGTGAACTTCTGCCACTCGTAGCCTTCCTGGGCGTTAGCCTTGACCACTTCGACCCCGGCTATCGACTCGTTCAGCCCGGCGTTCATCACGCTGAACTGCTCGCGCTGCGCCTCACTGACCGGGCTGAGGCGGCGGTTGTAATCGTAGATGGTGATGGCGAGCAGCGCCAGGAAGATACCCGGCACCAGCAGCAAATCGGTATGGATAAAGCCGATCATCACCACCGGCGAGACGATGCCCGTCGCGCCATCCATGATAAGCATCACGCCGGGGCTGAACATAAAGTTCAATTGGCGCACGTCGTTAGTGGCGCGCGCCATGATATCGCCCACACGCTGCCTGCCGTGGAAGGTCTGGCTTTTGCCCAGCAGACTCACATATAGCTCGTCGCGCGTGTTGCGCTCGATCAACTGCGCGAGAATTTCGACCGTATAGTTGCGGACCAGCCCGGTCACACCCTGCACCAGCGCCGCGAACAACACTCCCAGCACAATCCCCATCAACGCATCCTGTGTCCAGCCGGGCTGCGCAATCACGTCGAAGCCCTTACCGATATAAAGTTGAATCGTGCTGTACCCGAAGTTGTTGAGAATCGCCACAAGGAGCGCCAGCAACGGGAGATACCAGTAGCGCAGCACGTGCGCGAAAATCCAACGCGCCGGGCCGCTGCGGTTGTATTTATACTCGTTCTCCAGCGAAAACTCTCTTTTGGTCATCGTCGCCAATGTACCGTCCCCTCAACTGCTCACTCAGAAAGTATCCATTATACATATCTTCACATCAAAAGAGTAGCACAAATGTCCTGTTCTGCGTTTTTCTTGCCATATCACTCAATGCCCGGCATAATTTGCCGCCGGGCCGTGTAAATGTCAATAACGAAAGCGATGCCAGACACAACCCTAACATCTCAACGCCGCCGGCTTGAGGCTGCGCTGTTGAGCGCCGTCCTGCTGGCGGCGCTTGTGCTGCGCCTGGTCGCTTTGCGCGATATCCCGCCCGGCCCCGCCTACGACGAACTCATCAACGCCGACCAGGTAGAGCGCATCCTGGGCGGCGAATTCGTCATCTACTCGACGACCGACTTTGGACGCGAGCCGCTCTATCACTATCTGGCTTCGGCGGTCTGGCGGCTGGGCGGGCGGACGCTGGTCGGGCTGCGAGTCGCGGCGGCGCTGTGCGGCACGGCGCTCGTGCTGGCGAGCTACGTCCTGGCGCGGCGATTGTTCGGCGCGCCGGTCGCATTGATCGCCGCCGCCGGGTTAGCGGTTGCATTCGTCCCGCTGTATTGGAGCCGCGTCGGGCTGCGCATCATCACGCCGACGCCGTTCATCGCGCTGAGCGCCTACGCGCTGTGGCGCGGCCTGTTCGATGCCGGAAATACCACAGAGACACAGAGAACACAGAGAGGAATTAGCGCCGAGGAGCACAGAAACTCTAAGAACTTCTCCGTGCTCTCCGTGTTCTCCGTGGTGAAAAAATTCCGCTGGTTCGCATTGGGCGGCGTGAGCCTGGGACTTGCAGCATACACCTACATCGCCGCGCGCGTGACGCCGTTCGTCCTGCTGGCGTTCGTCGCATACCTGGCGCTCTTTCACCGGCAAGCGATGCGCGGGCGGTGGCGCGGGGTCGTGCTTTTCTTCACCGTCGCCGCCCTGATCGCCCTCCCGCTCGTAATTTTCCTCCTCCAACACCCGGAACTTGAGCAGCGCACCTCACAGCTTGGCAGCATCCTGGTCAGGCTGGGCCGGGGCGAAATCGCGCCGCTGCTCCAGAATGCCTGGGCGTCCATGAGCATGTTCATCGGTGCGGGACAAAAATACTGGATATACAACATCTACGGGCGGTCGTTCTTCCCGCTGCCGGCTGGCGTGCTCTTTTACCTGGGGCTTGGGCTGGCGTTCTGGCGCTGGCGGCAGCCCGCCTATGCGCTGGCCCTGCTGCTGTTCTGGGGCGGCATGGCGCCCGATATCCTGGCCGACGGCGCGCCGAGCTTCGTGCACACCATCAACATCCTGCCCGTGGCTTTCATCTTCCCGGCGCTGGCCCTGCTCGAAGGTGGGCGGCGGCTGAGCGGGCGCTTCCCGGCGCGGCGGCGCGCGATTATCGGCGCGGGGGTCGCGCTGATGTGCCTCTACGCCGCCGTGGAGATCGACGCCTACTTCAACACCTGGGCGCGCCACCCGGAAGCGCGCACGCACTACGCGAGCAGCATCCTATCGGCGGCGCGCTATCTCGAAAGCCGCCCGGAGATCGAAAACGCGGCGCTCTCCGGGCCGGGCACGGATTACTGGAACCCGTGGGAACCCATCGCGCTGGATATCACGCTGGGCCGCCCGGCGGCGGCGCGCTGGTTCAACGGACAGACCAGCCTGCTCGTCCCCGGCGCGCCGGGCGACGCCTGGTATCTCGTGCTGGATGCCGCGCCGCTTTCCGGTGAGTGGGCGGCTTACCTCGACCGGCTGGAGACAGTCGGGCCGGTGAGCGATTTTAACGGCGTACCGCAGTTCACCGTCTACCGCCTGCCTGACCCGGCCCGCGCCGCCGCCGTACAAGCGCTTATCGAGACCGGCGCCGGCAACCCGGCCCACTGGATGGCCGGCGCGGACTTCCCGTCCGGCGCCGAGCGCCACACGCTCGCGCCGCCGGCGCAGGTGGGCGAAGCGGCAGAATTCCTGGGATACACCGCTTACGACGCGGCGTATCGCCCCGGCGATACAATCGCTTTTAAGACCTTCTGGCGCGCAGTCAAACCATCACCGTCAAATGAAGCGCTGTTGGCGTTCGTGCATGTGCTGGATTCGGCGGGCGCGCCGCTGGCAGGGTGGGACGACCTGGACGTGCCGGCGGAATACTGGAGGACGGGCGACGTGTTCGCGCTCAGCCACGCGCTCACCCTGCCCGCCGGTGCGCCGCCCGGCGTCTATGAAATCGCGGTGGGGCTGTACGCGCCGGAAACGATGCACCGGCTGCCCGTTTTCGACGCGGGACAGCCGGTGTCAGATCGCGTGCTACTCCTGCCGGTGACCGTGGAGCCTTAGCCCCTACTCGATCTCCAGCGTATACCCGGCAAAAGCCGGCTTCTGCGATTCGATCAACCGCTCGACCAGGGTACGGGTTTGCAGACTGTCGTCGCCCAGCGCCAGCCGCATGGTAAAGTGCGGGCTGTCTTCGCTCTCGACGATCTCCGGCTTGACGCCGAAGTACAGTTCAAACAGGCGCTCCATCCCGGCCCGCGTCCCGCGCCGCGCGAACAGCCAACCCGCCTCGTCGAGGATGGCGCGCAGCCGCTCGACGGACAAATCAGGGATGATGAGCAAGTCGAACCAACCGGCGATCCAGTACAGCCAGTCCTCCGGCGCGCTCTGCGGGTCCATGCACATGGTGAAGTTGTCGCGCATCCACATGATGGGCGCCAGCAGCGACTCGAAGATCAGCAGGTAGCGCCCGATAAACTCGTGCTCGCCGTAGATACCCGGCAGATATTGCAGCCAGGTACTCCTATCGCGCGGGACACCGACCGGGTAGCCGTCGGCCGGCGGCGGCCCGGACTGCGGCAGTGAGGGCAGCGACGGCGGCGGCGCCTGCTCCTCGATGCGCGATATCTCCGGGACGTTCGACGGAGGCCGCAGCACGCGCGCCACCGACTGCAAAATCGACTCCTCCGGCAGACGCGACGGCACCGGCTGCGGCTCGTCGACCTGGACGCCCACGAATGTAAACATGTAAGGTCCGGCCCGGATCGTATCGCCGGGGTTAAGCGGCTCGGCCTGGTGCGGCTGCAAGCGCCGGTCCCGGAGCCAGGTCCCGTTCCGGCTGTCCAGGTCTTCGACCCAGAACTGCCGCCCCTGCCACATGATGCGCAGGTGCCGCCGGCTGATCTGCGTGTGAATCAGAATCACATCGCTGCCCGGCACCCGTCCCACCGTCAGCCCTTCGCGCGTGACGGTGATCTCGTCCTGTTGAATATTCGGCCCCGTGAGTCGAAACGTCCCTCTTGGTTCTTCCATAATTGGCTCTTGGCGATTGGCGGTTAGCTAATCGCTATTAGCGGTTAGCTTTTAGCGGTTGGCTCTTGGCTATTCGCTAACAGCTATCTGCTAATTGCTAACAGCTAATCGCTATCTGCTACTCCACTTGCAAATCGTGCTGGTGCGACGCGATCAAGCCATGCGACACGACCGGGATTTCCTGCGTCGCCTCGCCCTGCGCAAACACGCCGCCGCTGTAGCTCACCGGGAACAACTCGACCGAGCGCACAAACTCGACGTCGGGAACGGTGAGAATCTGTCCCATCACGTCGGACGAGAACAAATCGCGGCCAAACGGCCAGCCATCGCCGTCCGGGCCGCCGACAATCGGGTTGAGAAACGTATACAGCCGGTTCTCAACCGCCTGTCTCACCTCGTCGGGGTCGGCGTGGCTGCTGACGCGGAAGCGCACCCGCGTGCTGAGCCACTGGTACGCCGGTGTGACCACCTCCAGCCGCGTCGAGATCAGCCGCCGCTCGTCGAGGTACTCGGTGACCCGGCGGCGCAGCTCGTCGGTGAGCGCCAGTTCGTTAGGCGGGATGCGCCGGTACGGGTTCGCCAGGCGCGGCACGATCAAAACCTTGACCTCGCCCAGGTTGGTACGCGGCGGCTGCAAGCAGTACACCCGCCCCACCATGCCCGGCGCGGCCTCGCGCGCCAGGTACTCGAAATCGGCGGCGGTGACCGCCCGCGCCCGCGAGCGCAGGTGCCCCGGCAGGCGCAGCTTGGCATCCTCCAGGCTTTCGGCGTCCAGGCCGCCCATCGCGTCGCGGCGGTTGCGCACCTGCCCGATATAGGGCAGGCTGGTCTTGAGGATATTGATCGCGCCCGCGCGGACATTGCCCTCCAGGCCGCCGCCGTACCGGTAGGCGCGCATATACAGCATCGCGCCCTGCGGCGGGATCGCGCCGTACATGCGCACGGCGCCGCTGCGCTGCGGCATGGCCGGCCCCACCATGATCTCGCCGGTCTGGCTGTCGAGCGTGTAGCATCGGTCGCCTGGCCCGGAGTCGGCAAAGTCGGGGACTTCCGTCCACTCCTCCTCTTCGCGGCCATCGTCGTAGCGCAGCACGATATTTTCGCCCCGCGCGCGCCGCAAGATGGGCGTCATCTGGAGGAAAAACTTTTGGTCAGCCGACCCATCGGAGCGGCCCAGCGGCTCGTTAGCGATGCGGGTAGCGTGCGTGGCGTCGGTCGTCACCCCCCAACTCGCCACGGTCAGCCGGCTGATGCGCGGGCTGACGCGATACATGGGCGTATCGGGCTGGGGTTCCAGCTTCAAGCGAATCCAGTAACCGCTCTGGTTGTTGACGGCGCCCTGCGCCATACGCGGCAGGTGCAGCCGCACCCTGCCGGGCACGTTGATCCCGCGCGTGGTATCCTGGTCCACCTCGGCGACCGTCCACTCGCGCGGCTGGTTCTTGCTCATCACTTCCCACACATAAGGCGGGTTCGATGGGTCGATGCCCGCGCCGCCCGCGTTATCCACGTCCATCTCGACACCGAAGACGTGGCGGCTCAAATCCTCCGACACGCAAAAATACAGCGCATCGCCGGGCTGCGGCGGGTTCGAGAAAATCGGGAAGCCGTCGAAGCCGATGGCGAGGCGCTGGAGATTCTGCTCCCGGTAGCTGCGCCGGCCCTCGGCGTCGCGGCGGCTGACGAGCAATCTCTCCAACACGGCGACCCGGACGACGGCGGCCTCGTCGGTGGTAAAGACGACGGCGGGGTCGTTCTCGGTGCGCGTCGTCGCGACCTCGGTGGCGGCGGGAATCGTGATCGGTATCTCCTGCGGGGCCGAGAGCCAGAAGGTCACCGGCGCCTGGGCCGGCTCGGCCTCGCGGAGCTTCATCCCCAGCAGTTCCATGAACTTGATGTAATGCTTCTCCGGCACCCGGTTCAAACGATACAGCACGATGTCCATCAACCAGGCGAACAACTCGATAAGCGTGATGCCAGGGTCGCTCAAGTTGTGGTCGGTCCACTCCGGCGTATACAGCGGAATCCGCCGGATCGCTTCGGTCACCAAGTCATCAAAAGCGCGGTCGTCCAGGCGCGGGGTTTCCAATGGCATAATCTCGTAGCTCCCTATTCCGGTAAGGTATAAAACGGATACACCAGGCTGCGCTGGTCATGCGTGCTCTTGATGCGATAAGTCACCTCGATGAGCAGCATCCCATAATCGGCGGAATCGGCGGTTGCGGTCACGTCGGTCAGTTCGATGCGCGGCTCCCAGCGCTCCAGCGCCTCGGTGACGTAGCGCTCGGCGCGCCGCGCCGTGACTTCGTTGGCCGGCTCGAAGACCAGTTCGTACAGCCGCGATCCAAACTGGGGGCGCATGACCCGCTCGCCCAGCGATGTGCTCAGGATGATGCGAATCGCCTGCCGGATGTCGGCGTCGTCGGTCGCCGTCGCAATGCGCCGCCGGGCGTCGATGTGCACCGGGAAGGCCCAGCCGCGCCCGACCAATTCGCTAAAGTTGGGCATCGCTCAACCTCCGATCATCACCGTTATCGCGCAGGGCGGCATGATCTGCGCGCCGCACGCCGACAGATCCATCACCCGCGCGGCGGGCCGCCCGCCGATCAGGACGGTCATGCTGCCTTTGGCGATGGGATTCGGCGGGTGCGGGCCAATGCCGACCGGCGGCGGCGGCATCGGGCAGGCGATCAAATCGCCCACGACGGCGGCCGGCAGCCCGGCAATCAAGACGGTCGGCACGCCCGGCCCGGTAATCGTCCCCGGCGGGAAGCCGGGGTGCATCACCATATCGGTCACTCGTGCGGCTGGTGGCATGATAAAATGACTCCTCGTTTCGCTGCGTTGTAATTGTTCCCCTCACCCCCGGCCCCTCTCCCACAAGGGGAGAGGGGAGCCAGACGCCGGATGCGGCAGTTTCTGATTCCCCCTCTCCCTTTTATGGGAGAGGGGGCTAGGGGGTGAGGGTGCAAGACGAATAGATACGCTACGTCTGCCAATTATACACCGATCATCGACCGTTAGTTGATCTTGACCAGCGTCCCCTGGATGGTCAGCATGCCGCTGCTCTTCAATTCGGCGCTGGCCTGGCCTTGCAGGCTGAGCGCAGCGTTAGCTTTGCCGCTGACCTGTGCGCCCTCGATGTTGACGGCCTGGTTGCCCTTGATGTTGGCGGCCTGCACTGCGGTAGCGTTGATGTTCTTCCCTTTCAAGATCAGGTCGTTGGTCGCCTCGATGGTGATCCCCTTCTTCGACTTCATCGTGATATCGTCATCCGCGTTGATGGTGATCTTACCCTTACAGGTGATATCCAGCGTCTTCTCTTTCGCGTTGAGCGTGATGGTGGTCGCCTGTTCCGAGTCGATAATCTCGATGGTCGGCTTCGCGTCGTCGTCGGTGAAACGGATCAGGTGGCCGGCGCGCGTCTTGATCGTGCGCGTGTTCGACTTGCCATCCTTCTCGCCGGCGCCGATGGCCTCCGGCGGCTTGTCCTTGCCGTTCCACAGCCCGCCGATCACGTAAGGCCGGTTGAAATCGCCGTGCTCGAACGCGACGAGTACCTCGTCGTTGACCTCCGGCAGCCAGTAGATGCCGCGCTGCGCGCCGGCGCCCAGCGCCGCGATCCGCGCCCAGTTGCTCTCCAGCGTATCGTCTATCCACGGGAACTTGAGCTTGACCCGGTACAGGTCTTTCTCCGCGTCTTTGATGTTGGTCACGATGGCCGGGACCACGCCGGGCCAGATCGAAGGGTTGCGGCTGCCGTTCCCGTTAGAAGAGCCACGGCCCACCAGGTCGGCGATGAGGGTAGGGCGCGAACCTTCCACCTTGAAGCGCGTCACGTACTCCCCGTCGGCGTTGAAGACATGCGTCACCGACGTGAGCACATACTTACCGCTGAAGCGGGTGCCCAGGCCGGTCAGGTTGACCTTTGTCCCGGCTTTCAAGTTGGGGTTTCCGGCGGCTTCGCCCTCCGCCTCGACGAACTTATCGTTCCGTGCATCGAGCACCGCCTGCGCGACCGCATCCGCTTCGGCCTGCGTGACGACCGGGCGGCGGATCACGGTGTCTGCGGCGGCAGAGAGCGCGCTCTGCGCCACCGCGCCGCCGCCCGAACCGGCAATCGAGATCGCCGGCGCAGTCGCGCTGCTGGTCTTCTGCCCGGTGATCGCTTCCTTCTTCTCGATATCCCAGCCCTTAACCTTCACCTCGTTGACCTGGCCGGCGACGGTCAGGCGAGGCCGGAAGCTGATAAGGTCGGTGCCCCATGCCAGGGTAATCTCGCCGCGCGTGTTGTCCGGCTTTTTGAAATAAAGCGTATCGCCGTCCATGTACACCTGGTAGCCCACACGCGCCGCCAGCTCGTAAATAAACGCCAGGTCGCTCTGGCCGTCCTGGTTGATCTGCTCGTATACCTGGGTCGTCGCATCCACCGAGGCGCTCACCCCGCCGCCCGACGCCACCTGCTGCACCACGTCCGAGATTTTGACGTTCTTAAACGCCTTGGTCTTTGCACCCCGGCTCAGCCGGTGGCTTTTAGCGTAGCCGTGGATATTGACCCGCACCGTCCAATCCTCGGTAAAAACCGGCTCGATAGCCGTAATCTCGCCGGATATGACCGACACGGTAGATTGGCCGTCCGGCGTGGAAAACTCGATCTGGACGGTCGCGCCGGGCTTGACCTTAGCGGCGTCATCCACCCACACAAGTTCATCGTCGTAAAGCCGGATCGTGAACATATCCGGTAGCTGCATACTGTTCTCTGCGACGATCTCATAGACCTGATTCAACATGTCGTCCGGTACGTCGCTGCCGTTAATTTTGAGCTTGAAGTAAGAAAAACTGGGCTGTTCTGACATTTCTACTCACCCACCAAACTTAATCTTTCGCCTCGCCGCCCGGTCAGTTCTGCACCGTGACTCGCTGGCCCGACTTGGCGTTAAGGGGATCATCCATATTGTTAGCCGTCGCCGTCTCGCGCATAAACTTAGAAATCTCCGACGCCGAAGCGCTCGCAATGCCGGCGAACAAATCCGGGCGGGTGGTGCTGCCCTTAATCAACTCCACGCTCGTCACCTGCTGGCGCTGCGCCGACGACTGGCCTTGAACCTCGGTAAACACTGCCGAGCCTTCCATCAACGAGAAGGAAACCTCCGAGCGCACCGGCGTACCGGCGCGGGTAAACAGGGTAAATTTCTCGGTCAGGCTGGTGATAACGCCGCTGAAAGTCAGATTTCCCCACGTGAACTCGATGATCGGCGGTTGGCTTTTGGCGCTTTTCTTTTTCTCGGTGGTTACCTGCATCCACTTCCAGAGCAGTTGGGTATGTTTGGTCACGCTCGCCCCCTCGGCCAGGGTATCGAAGTGCAGATTTAACGTGATTTCCTGGAGGCCCCCCTGTTTGAAGTGAACCTGGGGAGTTTCCTGGCCCGACGTTTTCTTCTTCTCCCACGTGTTAGCCTGCTTGATCGTATACTCGAACGGGTTGAACATGCAGTACACAATTTCCGAAGTGTTCTCAGTATTAGTCAGCTTCGCAGGCACCAGCCCGCCTCTTGTGATCGGCCCGGTTCCCATAATCCTACCCTCCCAACTTAACCACTACTGCGCTCGTGTTCGATGCGCAAACGCTCGCGGATCACGCGATAGACTTCTTGCGCCAATCTTTCAAGATCGGGCGTCACCAATTCACCGACGCTCCCCGGTTCATCGTCGAGGGAGCGCTGCACGATGGGCGAAACCGGCGCGCTCACCGCCGGCGGCGTGCCGGCGCTTCGCACAATCGGCGGCCCATCATGTCCGGCTCCATTCGCGTCAGCCGGTGCCGGCGCCTCATACTCGCCCTCAAATGCGCCGGCTGGTGACGACTTCGCCAACTCCGCCCGCCCGGTTGCCTTGCCGGCCCCCGGCGGCTTTCCAGGGGACGAAACGACGCCGGCTTCCGTCAACGCCTCGTAAAGGTCCTTCTCATGCATAGGCAGCGCGCTGCGGGATATTGTGTGTGACGGCGGCGTCTCCCGGACCGGCGGCGTCCGGCGCATGCCGGTTTCCGCCAACGCCTCGTAAAGGTCTTTTTCGTGGACCGGCAACCTGGCTTCGCTCTCGTATAAGGGCAGCGTTTGCTCAGAGACCGGCGCCGCGCTCTCGCGTCGCTGGATTGATGGCGCCTCTTGAGGCACTGCCCGGCGCTGGATCGGCGGCGCGGGCAGCGCACTTGGCCCCCGGCGCGGCACAGGCGACATACTCGGCAGTGACGGCTCTTGAGGCATTGTCCGGCGTTGCATAGACCGCGTAGGCGGTGCACCCGGCGGCGAGATACTTGGCTGAGGCGCGGGCGGCGACGGCGCTGCTTGCGGCGGCAGCGCCTGGCGCTGAACGGGCAGCACAGCCGGCGTGCCCGGCAACGATATACTCGGTTGCAGGACATACGACAATAACGCCTCTGGAGGCATTGTCCGGCGCTGAACGGGCGGCACAGGCGGCGCGCCCGGCAGCGCTGCGCTCGACTGAGGCGCAGACGGCGACGGCGCTGCTTGCGGCGGCAGCGCCTGGCGCTGAACGGGCGGCACAGGCGGCGTGCCCGGCAGCGCTGCGCTCGGCTGAGGCGCAGACGGCGACGGCGCTGCTTGCGG
>JAFGMM010000133.1 GCA_016927535.1 Anaerolineae bacterium | reverse complement strand
TCCATCGAACACGGCCACGCCAACCGGCGCAGCGACGACTTCTCCAGCACCGCCTACTGGTACCAGCTTGAGCCGCATAAGCCGTTCGGCATCCTGCCGGTCGAGCAGCGCTTGCCGCGCGCCGACTTCCCGCCGCTCGAACCGCCGGAGAAGTAATATGTTCGACGGGTTCAACTTCGTCCGCGTTGATGGCAGCCGGCACACCCGGCGCGCCTCAAGTTGGGACGCCACCGGCGGCAACCGTGACCGGCTCCTGCTCGCCGAGGGCGACGCCTGCACTCTTCTGAATGTGGACGGCCCCGGCTGCATCACGCACATCTGGATGACGTGCCACAGTATCTACCCGCACTACCTGCGCACGCTGGTGCTGAAGATGTACTGGGACGGCGAGGAATCGCCAAGCGTCTTAACGCCGCTGGGCGACTTCTTCGGAGTGGGCCACGCGCAAGCGACCAACTACGCCGCGCTGCCGATGGTCATGGCGCCGCGCGCCGGCCACGGTCTCAACTGCTACCTCCCCATGCCCTTCGGTGCGGGCGCGCGCATCGAGGTAGCGCACGAGTTCGGCAGCGACGTGCGCCTGTACTACAACATCGATTACGAGGTGTGGGATAGACCGCAGGGCGCCTCGGCGCTGGCCCGTCTCCATGCCGGCTGGCGGCGCGAAAACCCCACCGGCGGCGTCGAGGAGCCGTCTCAGATGGCGGATACCACGTACAAAGCCGCCGGCACGAATCTGAGCGACGCGGACAATTACCTGATTCTCGAAGCAGAGGGCCAGGGCCAGTACATCGGCTGCAATCTGAACATCCACACCCTGCGCCGGGGCAAGGGCGGCACCAACTGGTACGGCGAGGGCGACGAGATGATCTTCATCGACGACGAGGGACGGCGCTGGCCGCCCACGCTGCACGGCACCGGCACCGAGGATTACTTCAACACGGCATGGTCGCCGGACGAGAAATTCTACTCGCCTTTCTTCGGGCTGACGTTGAGCGGCGGTCACTACTGGACGGGGCATTATTCGTGGTATCGCTGGCACCTGTCGGACCCGGTGCGGTTCAGCCGGTCGATTCGCGTTTCCATCGAACACGGCCACGCCAACCGGCGCAGCGACGACTTTTCCAGCACTGCCTACTGGTACCAGATCGAGCCGCACAAGCCGTTCGGTATTCCGCCGTGGGAGCAGCGCTTGCCGCGCGCCGACTTCCCACCGCTCGAACCGCCGGAGAAATAGCGCGCCTGGCGGGTGCAACGCCGGTCTACGACACAGAGCGCTACAGCCGCGCTGGGGTTTGGAGACGGCCCATCTTCGCGGCTGTAGAGCGCTCAAGCATCTAAGCGGGCGCCGATTCTCCTTAGCGCACTGATTAACCCGGTTTGCAGATCGCGCACGGTCTCTATGCCGCTCCAGTCGATCCCAAGGTCCACGATTGTTTCGGCGACAGCGCCAGAGATGCCGGTCACGATGGTATGGGTTCCCTTCAGGCGGGCCGCTTGAATGGTTTTGTCGAGATGCGCGGCGACGCCACTATCGACAATCGGCACACCGGTGATATCCAAGATCGCAACCTTTGCATGGTGGCTGGTAATTCCGGCCAGCAGCGCACGGGTGATGTCGCGGGCGCGGGCCGTATCAATGCTGCCGATTAATGGCATGACGATGATGGCGTCTAGGATCGGGATCACTGGCGAGGACAGATCCCGGATGGCTCGCGCTTGAGCGTCGATCACCTGCTGCTGTAGACGTGCGCGTTCTGCCTCTGCCCGCTTGCGCTCACCGACATCAATCCAGGCAGAAACCATGGTGCCCGGCGATGTCTGAAAAGCATAGACCGCGTAGTCGCCGCTGATCTGCTCATCCTCTAAATTGATTTCTTCGACCTGCCAAGTCGTCCCCTCGCTTGCTACTTCATAATAGCGCGCCGGCAGCTCGGTCGAAGTAAGGGCCGGGAAAGCCTCTTCAATTGGTTTGCCGACAAGATCGCCAGCGGCATACCGGATAATATCGCTTCCCGCCGGGTTTGCACCGTCAAACAGCAATCTTCCATCAGACTCTAGGTGGAAAACGTGCATCCCAATCGGCAAATACTCGATGATATTGCGGAACCGCGCCTCGTTTTGCTCCAATTCTGCGATGGTTTGCCGGATCTGCGCGGTCATCTTATTAAAAGCGCGCCCCAGAGCGGCGATCTCGTCGCTGCCGCCTTCATCGGCTCGGACCGAGAGGTCGCCGCCCTGGATGGACTCGGCGACGCGCGCGATCTTGCTGATCGGATGAACCACGCGGTCCACAGACCACATCACGACGATACCGGCCACGACCAGAGTCGCGAGAGTAATGAGGGTAGCAAGCCTGGTCAGATCAGAAGCCAGCGCAGTAGCATTGCTGTAAAGCGTCTCGGCGACAACAATCAGTTCCAGATTCGCCAGTCGAACGGTGTCCGTCGCCAAAATAACGTCGCTGCCATCCAACCCGGTATATCGCCCATCGGCTTCGGGGAGCTTAAAAACAGTTTCTTTAAGCACCAGGTTGGGGTCTCGATGAGCGATTACTGTGCCGTCGTGGTCCACGACGTAGACATCCGCGCCTTCTGCAAGCTCCAGGTTCCTGAGTATTGCCTCCCCAATATTTTGAAAGCGTATCTCAGCAATGAGCACATGACCCGTCGTCCCGGTAAACAGGTCTTCAATCGGAATAGCGACCGTAATCAGGCGGTCTCGCGCAGCTTCGTTGAAGTACACCGGGCTAAAACTGATCTTACCGGTCTCCACTGCGGCCTGGAATAGGGGATCATCGGCAATGTTGGTCAGCTCACTGCCCGTAACCACTTCTTCACGAGTTGACTTAATAACCTCTTGCCCGTCGATATTCGCCATTGTCAATTCATAGTAGGCGGGCTGTTTGCTAATCAGAGTTAACAACACATCTTTCTGGGTGTTGAGATCCAGCGAGTCTAACCCGTAGACGTCTGTCAATACAAATAATTCGCTCTGTCGCTCTTTGAAAAAGGCTTCCAACTCCATCGCAGTTTGCTGCGCCAACTGATCCTGAAACTCAACCGACTGATTCTGGAGAGTGTCGGACCCTCGTTGCGCGATCAGTGAGCCTACGATCACGAGCGGCACGATAGTCAGTCCGACAAACAAGAATGTTAAACGGACGCGCAAGCTGTTAAACACCAATTCATTCCTTTCTCTCTGTTCCATGTCTGCGGAACACGAAACACGAAAACAAAGCTTCCATCTGTTTACGGCCCCAGAACGACCAAAATAAGGATGTTTGGGGAAGGCAGTAGTGACATAGCGACTGATGGCTAAAGCCGGCGTCCCACCCCGCAAGTCGGCGCAACGCGCCGATTAGCTCACGACCGGACACGCGCCAGAGATGTATCAATCAGTCACGACTACCTTCGGGAGTTCGCCGAGCGGATGAATCTTTAACGCCCATCGTCTAGACAGGTATGATTGGCGTAATCCCTGCCCGTAACACACAAAGTGATTTGCGATTTCAGGTTCCAGGCCCCAACACCCCGCTAATCGTCGGAGTTTTCATCAACAGTCTGGTCGAAGTAGCCGGGACGGACGATGGTATCGGCTTGCCGCAAAATACTAACGGAGAAGTCGAAACCGATAGCCTCCGCTGCTTCCAGGTTCACCGTCAGATAATTTTCGGCAATTTGAACCGGCAAGTCTGCCGGGTGTGCACCGCGCAGGATACGGTCAACGATGTAGGCGGCTTGTTTGGCGGTAGCATCCATATTTGGCCCATAGCCTATCAAGTAACCCTGTACAGGCAAATCCGCAAACCCGGCTATTCCTATTCGGCGGGACATGGACAAAGCCACCAACGCCTCGTAGAACTCCAGGGCATAGGGCAAAAACGGCGTCAAAAGCAGCCAGTCAATATCGTCGGGTGGGTTCTCCAGCAGTTCCAACCCACTTGCCAGATCGTCAATCGGCCCAGCCACGATTTCGACTCCCAGTTCTTCTGCCAGGGCTTGTACTCGTTGCAATTCGGCACCGGGTCATCGGACCGGGCAAACACAATTGGAATATCGCCGGTTAGCGCCTGGAGATTGACTGCATCCGTGTCTGTGTTTGTGACAAAGAGATCAACGCCGGCATCTACCATAGCCTTTACCTGAGCATTGTAGTGCTCCTGGTACTGCTCCGGCTCCACACCCTCGTATGAAACGTACAGATAAGTAACATTCTCACCTTCCACATACCCCAGTTCGTTCATCTCTGTTATAAATGTTTCGGTGCCAAGTAAAATGAACAAGCCGATTGTATAGGTTGCGTCGGCGTCTTGGGCATGGGCGATGCCGGGTAGAGTACTCATAAGAATAGCGGTTGTAAGCAGAACGATTTTGCCAAACTTCATTTTCACTCTCCTTTTCTGTTGATCTTACCGACATAAAATTTCGTTAGGGGTTGGCGCCTCTTCAGCCAGCCGATAGCTCCGGCTGTCATAACATACAATGACCCTATTATATACCAAATCGATTTTTCACACTCCGCCAGAAGGGGGAGGGAACCAAGAGCGCGTCACGAGAACGGCGCTTGGACGCGCTCAGAAACAAGCTCCGCATTCACAATTCATCGGGGTGGCGCGCCGCCAGGCGTTCAGCCGCCGCCCCGCGCCCGGTCGCGCGCAGCCGCTCCAGGTAAGCCGGGAGCATTCCGCGCGTATGGAACGGCCCGCCCTCGCGCAGCACGGTCATCATCGGGTCAATGTTGTGCTCGCTCGCCAGCATCATCGCGTGATACCACTCGGCCAGGTAGCCCATCGCCCGGTCCACCACCGCCGGCGCTTCGCCGGCCAGGTCGCGCTGCTCGTGCGGGTCGTCCGCCAGGTTGAAGAGCATCACCGGGTCGAGCGCCTTGTACCCGTCGTGATAAGTGCGCAGGCAGATATAATCGTCGAAGCGTACACTGCGCTGGCACGACCACGCGCCCTGACTGACCACCAGGTACTCGCGGCCGGCGGCCGCGCCGGCGCGGAACGCCTCGGTGAAGGGGCGCGCATCCCAGTTCGCCGGCACTTGTCCCCCGGCCAGCTCGACCAGCGTCGCCGCCCAATCGTAATGATAGTACAGCGCGCCGTCCGCGCGCGGCGCGCCGTCCGTGATGCCGGGCCAGCGCACCAACAGCGGCACCCGGCAGGTGATGTGGTCGGCGGTTTGGTGATCGCCCCATACGCCCAGTTCGCCCTGGTTCTCGCCGTGGTCGGAACTGAACACAATGACCGTTTCGTCCAAAACGCCCAACTCGTCCAGCAGATTGAGAAGCTGCCCGATGTACCGGTCGGTGTAGCGGATACCCACGTCGTACCCGTCGATCCACATCTTGACCGCCTCCATCGAGTCAAGCTGCGCCGGCACGCGCGGGTACTGCTCGTAGAACGTTTCGTCGCCGTAGCCATGTGGCTCGCGGGCGCTGTGCGGGCCAAAGCCCGTCTCCCAGGCGCGCCGCCAGACCGCCTCCGTAATCCACGCCGGCAGCGGGTCGCCGGCGAAGGGATTGCCGAAGTCTTCGGGTGTGCGATAGGGCGTATGCGGGTCCCAGGTATTGACGTGCAAAAACCAGTTATCGCTCTGGCCGTTGCGCCGCAGCCAATCCAGCGCCGTCGGCACTACCTCGTCGGCGCGCTCCATGCCGCTTTTGCCGGTGTTGTAGATTTCGGTGTAGCCGGCGCACCAGTGCCAGGCGCTATGCCGCTCCGCAAACGGGCTGACCGTGACGGTCCTGAAGCCGGCACGGCGCAGCGCGGTCATCCAGTTGGTAGCATAGAACGTATCGCGGAAGCCGCGCGCCGGCCCTTCGATGAACGGGTCGGCGGCAGTTCCGCCGTGGTTAATCACGCCGGTGTGAAACCCCGCCCGCCCGCTCCACAGCGCCGTCCGCGAGGGCAAGCACGGCGCGTCGGTGACGTAACAGCTGTCGAAGCGGACCGACTGCCGGGCCAGCGCGTCAATATTAGGGCTGGTATCGCGGTGATAGCCGTAGCAGCCCAGGTGGTCGGGGCGCAGCGTGTCCACGTCGATGTAGAGAATACGCATCAGGTTTTCCTCCCTGGTTCGATAGATTCCCGGCTTGTAATTCTAACCACGAACGGCGCGTTTCACAGGGAGGCCAAAGCAGTTCGATTCACTCGCTCAGCCGGTCGCGTGCCAGCATCGCCGCGCCGAGCACACCCGCGTAATCGCCCAGTTCCGCCGTCACGATTCGGATCAAGTCGGCGTTGCGCTTGTTGATGTAGTACTGCCACGCGACGGTACGGATGGTTGGCATCAGCCACTTGCCGCACGCTTCGATCAGCCCACCGCCAAAGACGATAATCTCCGGGTCCAGCGCATTGACCATATTGGCGGCCAGCAGGCCCAGGTAGTAGCCGGCGCGTCCCAGCACCTCCAACACCAAGCCGTCCTGCGCTTCGGCGGCGGCGGCCAGCACGCCGCTGGTGATGCGCTCCGACTTATCGCTCTCGGCGCGGGCTTCCACCAGCTCCATGATGATGCTCGCGCGCCCGCCGTCAAGCGCCGCCCGGATGTCGCGCACGATGGCCGGGCGGCTGCAAACCGCCTCGGCGGAGCCACGATTGCCGCCTTGTTGCAATGGCCCGTCGGCGTGGATGACCATATGGCCGACCTCGCCGGCGCTGCCGCGAAAGCCGGTGCGCAGCCTGCCGTCCAGGATGATGCCGCCGCCAATTCCCGTGCCGGGGAAGATGCCTACCACGTCCCGCGCGCCTTTGGCGGCCCCCAGCCGGAACTCGCCATAAGTGCCGGCGTCCACGTCGTTATGGACGGATACCGGGATATTCAGGCGCTTCGAGAGACCCGTCCCCAGGTGGACATCGTTCCAATGCAGGTTGGGCGCATAATGCACAATACCACTCACCGGGTCGAGCGGGCCGGGCGCTCCCACGCCCGCACACAACACATCGCTGCGCTTCGCGCCGGCCTTGTCGATGGCCTTCTCGGTCGCCGCCGCCATGCAATCCATGACCGCCTCCGCACCGTCGGCGACCGGCGTCGCTGCCTTCGCGGTAGCCAGCACTTCACCTTCGGCGCTGATGACGGCGGCGAGCACCTTGGTTCCCCCCAGGTCGATGCCGACCAGGTAGTTTTCTTCGCGTTTGTCTTTTTTCTTCTTTTTGGATTTACCCATATCTCTGCCTCTGTCGTGTCAAACTGAAAGGAAGTTTACGACATTATACTACACTCGCCCGACAGTCAATCGCCGCGCGCTGCCGTATCTATCGACCAGCGGTCGAAGCGCGCCGGCCCGACCGCACCCGCACGCAGCCAGGATTGCTGGGCGATGGGCTGCGCCGCCGCGTACAGCGGCACGACCGGGTATTCGCCCGCCACGCCGAACCAGCGATCCTCGATATCGGCGTACATGCGCGCACGCGCTGCTAAATCATACTGCACGCCGGCGGTGTCGATGAGCGCGTCGGTCTCGTCACAGGCGGGGTCGGTGCGGAAGACCCCCTCGCGGCAGTGCAGCGGCCCGAAGTACCAATCGTTGGCGTCGTAGTAGTCCGCCGTCCAACTCAAAAGCCAGACGTGCGGGCGCTTGTAGTCCACGTCGTCCGAGTAGGCGTCGCGCGCGTTGTCGCGCACCGTCGTAAACGGCGCCGGCGTGATGGTAAACAGACCGGGATTGCAGCCTAGTTCGCGCTGCCAGCTCGCCACGATAAACTCGGCGATGGCCTGGGCCTGCGGCGTATCGCTCACCATGAACTCGATCTGTTCGGGAATGCTGTTGCAATTGAGGTGCCCGGCGTTGGCGAAAGCCTGGCGCGCGAGGTCGGGGTTGTAGCCCTGCCCGATGGCATCGACCGGCGCGGCGACCATACCCGGCGGCGCGAACTGCGTCACCGGCACGCCGGCCCCCGGCGCAAGCACCTGCGCCGCCAACGCGGCCCGGTCCACCGACCAGGCGAGCGCCTGGCGCACCCCGCGCTCGTCCACCGGCGCGCGCTCCATCGAGAAGCCCATGACAATCACCGACGGGCGAATGACGCGGCCCGTCTGCTCCGGTGGGGCCGCGCCGGCGGGCGCGTACATCCGGTCGATTTGACCGGCGTTGAACTGCGCCAGCGCAGCCGGTACGTCCGGCTCGAACGTGATCTCGACCCGCGTCACATTGCCGGCGAACGGCTCCGGCCAGTAAGGATTGCGCAGCAGGGTCATGTGATGGCTGTGCACCCACTCGGCCAGCACAAACGGCCCGTTGGTGACAATGCTGCCCTGCTCGGCCCAGGCGGTCGGCACATCGACGTACTCGCGCGGGAGCGGGCGAAACTCCGGCATGGCGGTAAAGGTGAGGAAATACGCCGCCGGGAACAGCAGCTTATACTGCACGGTACGCGCATCGAGCGCCCGCACGCCCAGCCGCTCGGCGACGAAGGCCGGGGTGAGAAAGCGCGGGTCGGCGCGGTAGAGCACCTGGCAGCCGTCGATGATAAAGATGCTGGTGGCATAGCGCGAGCCGGTCACGGCAGAGCAAGCGCGCTGCAACGTATACACCAAGTCGTCCGCCGTGACCGGGCGCAGCACCGCCGTCTCACCGGTGGCGGGGTTGTGGCGCACCCAGTTGATATCGTCGCGCAGGTGAAAGGTCCAGGTGAGGCCGTCTTCGCTCACCTCCCAACTCGCCGCCAGGCCGGACGCCAGGCCGTTGGCATCCGGCTCGTGCGCCGCCAACCCGACGAACAGGTTCTCGATGAGATCGCGCGCGTCGTACTGGTACGGTGAGAGGCGACCTGGATCAAGCGAGATAATATCCTCCGGCAGAGCCAGCCGGAGCGTTGCGCCGTCGCCGGGCTGCGCGAGCGCCAGCGGCGACGACCAGCCGATCAACAATGCCAAACTCAATAACAACAAAGAAAAGCGCATCCATATCGCTCCTTACCCGCCTTGCGTGTTCGACATTCCGATTGTAGCGGCTGGCCCTGCGCGGCACAAAAAAGAGCCGCTTCTGCGAGGGGGGCACAGAAGCGGTCTATGTAGATTGTGGGAGTCCGATCTTGCCGCCGGCGACGCGCAACTCCGGCGCCGCAACCGGACTCGGTTTGATGCTTTTCGGTCAGCTTCCCCGGCCTCTGGAATTTCAACCTCCTTTTAGATCGCTATTTACGTCTCTATCAGTTGCGGTCAAAAAGGCCAGATCAGCTTATATTTTCTATTATAGGTGAAGGGCTTAATCGCAGTTTAAACTAAGATGAGGGGTTTATGAGAAGCGCCGCGAACGGGGCGGGTCAGTGTTTAGGCGGCTTTTGCCCAAAAAGCCGGAGCCATTCATCGACATCGCCCGCGTTGGCGACCGGTTTTTCGGCGGTCTCAGACGCGGGCGGTCCCGTATGCTCCAGGCGCCGGGCAAAATCGCCTGCCGGGATGACTCCGGCCCCGTGCGCGCGGGCGATGCGCGCCAGGTCGCCGTCGGAGGTGACAACGGTCAGAGCACGCGGGTTATGGTGCCGGCGAATGCGCAACGCGATCACACGGTCGGCGTCGGCGGCGTCGGACGCAAAGACCACCTCCACGCCGGCGTTAGAGAGATGCGAAACGCCGCCGGGCTGCCCGTGATCGAAGACCACGGTAATCGACTTCCGCGTGCGCGCGTGATAGCTGCGCAGCCGCAAGACTAATTTTGCTTCGTCGTGTTCATCTGCAAGCGACAAATCGGCCATCTGGCCGATCAAATTGTGCCCATCGATTAAAAAGGGCATGAGACGATGCCATATTAGAACTGAAAGGTATTTTTCTTAAAGGGTACCACCCGAATCGAATAATGGGTAGTGTAATCCCGGATTTTGGCCTCCAGGCGCTCCCAGATTTCGCTCGCCAACACGGTTTCGAGCGCTTCCAGGCTTTCGGCGGCAAAGCAGGTCAGATAAGAGGGATAATCGCCGTAGACGGTATGCCAGGCGCCCTGGATGTTCAGCCCCATCTGGCGCAACATGGGGACCAACTCGGCCATCACAAAACGGCTGTACGAGTCCTGGACATCAGGTAGAAGATCATAGGTGACTAGCATCTTTATTTGGGGAATAACTCGTTCTGACATTTCTCTTTTCCTATCTACAAGAATGATACATAGATTAACTGACAATTGCATTTTATCACAATCTCAATTGTATGGACATAGTGCCCTAGAGTCATTATAGTCATTTAAAAAAAGCGCGTTTGTCACAAAACCACAAAAACGCTTTCGGCTTTGTAAATTCATATAGAATTCTGAATGTTAGTTGCCGGGCAAAATTTTTATGAGGTCCAAATTCCGGGGATGACCGCGCCGCAGTTGGGGCAGCGCCCGCCCTTTAGCACATTCTTGCGCACTTGGAATCCGAAGCGAGTGATCAACGTGGCGTTGCACTGCGGGCAGCGCGTATTCTCCCAGTCGCGTGTGCGCCCCGGCAGATTGCCCGCGTACACAAAACGCAGCCCGGCCTCCACACCAATTTCCGCCGCGCGGTCGAGGGTATCGGCAGGGGTATGGCCCGGCGCAGTCATTTTGTAATCAGGGTGAAAGGCGGTCACATGCCAGGGGATATCAGGCGAGACGGAAGCAACATAGCGAGCGAGGTCCCATAGTTCCTCGCTGCTGTCGTTGAAGCCGGGCACAATCAGCGTCACCACTTCGACCCACAGACCGCGCGCGTGCGCGCCTTCGATGGTGTCGAGCACGTGCTGGAGCACCCCACCTAACCGGCGGTACTGCTTGTCCTGCATGGTCTTCAGGTCGATCTTGTAGGCGTCGAGCCACGGCGCGATGTAGTCAAGCGCTTCGGGTGTGGCGTTGCCGTTGGAGACGTAGAGCGTGCGCATCCCTTTGGCGCGCGCCTTTTTGAAAATGGCGGCTGCCCACTCAGCGGTAATCAGCGGTTCGTTATAGGTGCTGGCGATGGCGCTTGCGCGGTAGTGCATCGCCAGCCGCACCAGTTCGTCCGCTGAGATGGGGTCGGGCGCACGGCCGGCGTGCTGGTCGCGCAGCGTCTGCGATATCGACCAGTTCTGGCAGTACGGGCAGTGAAAATCGCAGCCCAGCATACCGAAGCTGAGCGCGACCGTGCCGGGCAGGACATGATAGAACGGTTTCTTCTCGATGGGGTCGGCGTTCAGCGCGCTCACATAGCCAAACGGCACGCGCAGTTCACCACTTTCGTTAAAGCGCACCTGGCAAACACCGCGCCGCCCTGCCTTCAACAAGCAGCGGTGCGCGCACGCCACACAGCGCAGCGTGCCGGCCTCGGCGTCCACCACCTCGTAAAGCTCACCGGGCGCGGTGAGCGCGTCGAGTTGTTTTTGCAGCATGACGCCCACCTCAAATCAAACATGCTCCGCTCTGCTAAGATTTTAACACAACGGTCCCCTGCCGCCTATTTCGGCAGGGGACCGTAATTCTCTTATTGGGTTAACAACCCCAAGAAACCGGGGTTACTCGCCCTTCTGGACCGCGAAGGTGATGTAAACCGAGAGGCTGACGGTGAATTCACCTTCCTCGATCACCATCCCGCCGCCGCCGCCGTAGCCGATGCTCGACGCCTGGTAGGCCGCCGGGATCATGCCGTCGGCGCCCTCGCGGACGATGAGCGGCTCACCCAACGTCAGGCCCAGCGCATCGGCGAGCTTCTGCGCGCGATCCTTTGCGTCGGCGATGGCGTTCAGGCGCGCCTCCTGCTCCAGCGCCGTAGCGTCGTCGATGCCAAAGCTGAGACCAAAGAGCGTGGTCGCGCCGGCGTCAAGCCCGGTCTCGATCACCTCGTCGAGCTTGGTCACATCGCGCACGACGATGCGCAGCATGTTCTCGGCGCGGTAGAAGCGCTCGCCGGTCGGCGCACCGCTGTCATCGAAGCGCTCCTCCGACCACAAGTTGAAGTTCGCGGTTTGCATGTCTTCTTTGGCGATGCCCAGTTCAACCAACACCCGGCGAACTTCGGCGATGGTTTCGTTGACGTTCGCAACCACGTCGGCGACTGCATCACCGGCCATGTTCACACCCAACTGCAAGTAGGCGACGTTCGGCGTGCCGTGCGCCACGCCGTACCCGACGACCGAGATCGTGTAAGGCGTCTCTTCCTGCGCGGACACCGGGACCACGCCCACCAACACGAGCGCGACCATCACTATAACCAAACTCAGATTTTTCCAGGTTTGCTTCATCGTTTTAAACCTCCGTAAAGCAAAGTAAGTATCACATCGGAGTTTTGTAGTGTACTCCAATCCTTTAGACGGCGCTACCGGGCCAAAAGTTCCTTTTTTGTATCAGCGGGGTTCACGTGCTGCGATAGCCAGGAAGCGCGCGTAGGCGTCGTCCCATGCGCTCGAAGGGCGCGGATCGTAGCGCTGCAAGTCCGACGAGCGGCGGACCAGGGCGCGCCCCGCCGCCAGCGAGTCTAAATACCCGGTCGCCATCGCCTGCACGATCAGATTACCCATCGTGGTCGCTTCGCCCGGCCCGGCGATCACCGGGCGATTCATCGCGTCGGCGGCCATCTGGCAAAGCAGAGCGTTGCGCGCGCCGCCGCCCACGATGTGCACCACCTCGACCGCATGGCCGAGCACGGCTTCCAGTTGGCCCAGGGTTTGCCGGTACTTCAGCGCCAGGCTCTCGAAGATGCAGCGCAGCACGGCGCCCTTCGTCTCCGGGGCCGGCTGGCCGGTGCGCCGGCAGAAAGCGCGGATGCGCGCCGGTATATCGCCGGGCGCGCGGAAGTCGGGGCTGTTGGGATAGGGATCGATGACCGGGCCGAAGGGCGACGCGGCTTCCGCCATTTGCACCATGTCGTCGTAATCGTAACGCCCACCGGCGGCTTCCCAGGTCTCCTGGCACGCCTGCACCAGCCACATCCCCAGGATATTTTTGAGCAGCCGGTAGGTGCCGCATACGCCGCCTTCGTTGGTAAAATTGTAGTGGAGACTTTCGGATGTGATGACCGGCTCGCGCACCTCGGCGCCCATCAGCGACCAGGTGCCCGAACTGATGTACGCGAAGCGCTCGACCTCGGCGGGCACCGCTGCCACTGCCGAGCCGGTGTCGTGCGTCGCCACCGCGATGACCGGCGCGCCTTCCAAGCCGGGGACCGGCACGACCAGCGGCCCCAGCACCGCGCCGGGCTGCACCACCTCCGGGTAGATATCGGTCGGCAGGCCCAGACGGGCGAGCAGCGCGCGGTCCCAGTCCTGGAGGTGCGGGTTGTAGAATTGCGTGCAGGTCGCGCTGGTGAACTCGACGACTTTACGCCCGGTCAGCCAGTAGTTGAGCAGGTCGGCGATAGAAAGAAAAACGTCGGCGAAGCCCAGCGCGGGCGCGCCGGCCAGCCTCATGGCGTAAAGTTGGTAAAGCGTGTTGATTTGCATAAACTGAATACCGGTGCGCCGGTACAATTCGTCAGGCGGCACAACCGCCAACACCTCGTCGATCATGCCGTCGGTGCGCGGGTCGCGGTTAGAAACCGGGTTGTCCAGCAGCGCGCCGCTCGAGTCGAGCAGGGCGAAGTCCACCGCCCAGGTGTCGAGTCCGATCCCGGCGATATCGGCGCCGGCGGCTTGGCGCAGCCCGGCCAAGACGCCGTCCCACAAGTGCAGAATGTCCCAGTAGAGCGTCCGGAGCACCGGCGTCGCGCGGTTCGAGAAGCGGTGCAGCGGTTCGAGCGTGAGGCGGTCGCCGTCGAGCACGCCGAGCATGGCGCGCCCCCAGGATGTGCCGATATCGAAGGCGAGGAATTTCGGCATCGATTTTTCTCCTTGTGTGGTGTGTGGGTTGCACGGCGCCGGTAATTATGGCACAGAATCGAGAGGCTGTGTTGTAAGAGAACAAGACAACTCTCATGCATAACTCGTCATGTATAATATGCTTGACGGCAGACATTGAACGGCGCGAAACACGTGAGGTGAAGTTATTGAGAGCGCTAGCGAAGAGCTTTAGAGCAATCCTGTTACGCCTGCGGCACAAGGCGCAGTCGGGGGTACTGCGCGCCTTCTTGTCTATGCTGGATACGCGCTACCACCATCTGGCGGCGCGCGCCCCCGAAGCCATTATCGTACACGCCGATGGACAGGTCATTTTCGCAAACCCGGCTTGCGCCGCCATCTTCGGCGCGGACAGCCCGGACAGGCTGGTCGGCCGGCCGGTGCTGGATCTTATACACCCCGGCTCGCGCGCTGCGATTGCCCGGCGCCTTCAATTGTCAGCCGATTTAGTCGATACGTCTTTTCACAAGGAACAGTTGGTCGCGGTCGGCGGCGGAGTCGTCGAGGCCGAAGTTGCCATGATCCCTTTTACTAACCTGGCCGGCCGGCAGCGCGGGGCCGTGCTCATCCACGATATCACCGCCTACAAGCAGATGGAGGCGGCGCTGCGGGCGAGCGAGCACCGGTTCCGCAGCGTTGTCGAACATTCCTACGATGGCATCCTCCTGATCGATTCGGACGGCGTGGTGATCTACTGGAATCCGGCCAGCGAGCGAATCACCGGGTTGAAACAACATGATGCGGTGGGCCGGCCCATCTGGGATGTCATGGCGCAGTCGCTGGGCCGCCCGGCGACTGCCCAAATCGCCCAGATTCTCAAAGCTGAAGCATTTAGGTGGCTGGGTGAGACAGATGCTAACTGGACCGGGCGCTGGGTTGAACAGGTTTTCCGGCGGGCCGACGGAAGGCAGCGGATCGCTCAAGTCCTGGTTCTGCCTATCCAGACCGAGACCGACGATATCGGCTGCGTGATCATCCGCGACGTTACCGAGCAGCGCCAGACCCAGCAGGCGCTTGAGAAGCGCAGCCGCGCGCTCCAGTCGCTGCACGAAGTGATGCTCGAAGTCGGCGCCGAACTGAGCCTGACGGCGCTGCTGGGCCATATTGCCGAGCGTGCAACGGCGCTGATCGACGCCGACAAGGGAGGGAGCATCTTTTTATATCATCCGGGTAAGCATGTCCTGCGCCTGGAAGCGGCCTATGGCGTGGGGGCGCCTCATATCGGCATGACATTGAATCCCGGCGAAGGCATCACCGGCCGGGTATTTGAGACCCGGCAGCCTTTTTTTGTAAACGATTATCCTGGCTGGGATAGGCGTATTGCGTTCCCGGATAAGATCACTTTCTCCGCCGTCTTGGCGGTGCCTCTGCTCCAGCAGGACCAGGCGCTCGGTGTGCTGCTCTTATTCGCCAGCAATGACCAGCGAATCTTTACCGATGAAGACGTATGGCTTGCCACGATGTTTGCCGCCCAGGCCGTGAATGTCATCGTCAACGCGCGCCTGTACCAGAAGTTGGAGCAGCACAGTGAGCGCCTGGAGGAGGCAGTCCGTGCGCGCACGGCACAGCTTCAGCAGGCCAAAGAGCGCACCGAAACCATCTTAAACAGCAGCCCAGACGCGATCCTGCTGCTGCGCAACGACGGCGCGATTGATGCGTTTAACCCGGCGTTCAGCAAGTTTTTCGGCCACAGATTGGATGACGTCTACGGGCAAACACCGGTCATGCTGGTCGATCCGGTTCACGCGACCGACTTCAGCCGCGTGCTGCGCGTGGCCCTGGAGCAGGGCGAACCGGGCCAACTGGAGGTTACCGCCTGGCGGCAGGACGGCACGACGTTCGACGCCGGGGTAGCGTTTGCGCCTATTGCGCGAAACGGCGCCGTGACCGGGGTGATCTGTACATTCCGGGATATCTCCTCGCTCAAAGAAGTCGAACGGATGAAGGACGTTTTTGTTTCTAACGTCTCGCATGAACTGCGCACACCGATTGCCAGCATCCGGCTCTATCATGATCTGCTTATGCGCAGCCCAGACAATTCTCGTAGGTACATGGAGCACTTGCAGCGCGAGACCGACCGCTTGCAGCGCATCATTGAAGATTTGCTGTTCCTCTCGCGCTTAGACCAGGAGCAGACGACGCTGCGATGCAGCCCGGTTGACCTCAACGAACTGGCCGCACAGTATATCGCCGACCGGGTTGTCTTGGCCGACCAACGCAAACTGCGCCTTTCGTTTGAGGCGCTTCCCGGCCTGCCCCTAATGGAGCTAGATCGCGGGCTGATCGGGCAAGCGCTGAGTATTTTGTTGACCAATGCGCTTAACTACACGCCCGCCGGCGGCAAAGTGACCGTGCGCGCCCGCGCCGACAGCGCTGACGACCAGTGGTGGGCCGGCCTGGAGGTGAACGACACCGGGCCGGGAATCCCGCTGCACGAGCAGCCGCGCCTGTTCGAGCGCTTTTTTCGGGGAAGCACGGCAAGAGAATCGGGGATGCCGGGCACCGGGCTTGGCCTGGCGTTGGTTAAAGAAATCGTGAGCCGGCATGGCGGGTGGGTCGATGTCATAAGCACCGGCGTGCCGGGCGAAGGCGCGACGTTCTGTTTGTGGCTGCCGGCGGGGGCGCCCGATTGTACGTAGCCCGGCTCGACTCGTACCCCTCCGGCAAAGACCGTATCGTTACAGCCTACCCCGCTCTACCAGCCAGACCCACACCGTGATACAAGGGCCTTCTTCGGTGTCGCTGATCTCCAGTTCGTCGGACACGCGCGAAAGGCGCGTGCGCGCCTCATCCAGCCAGAGATAACGATTGTCCGGCCAAGCAAAACGGCATTCGAGCTTGATGCCCGGCATACCGCTGCGGTCCGCCATGGCAATATGGATGCTGCCCTGAGTCTCGGCAGCCAGGAGAAGTCGGCCCATGGCCGTCAGCGTGGCAGCGGCGCGTGCCCGGAACGTGGGCTTCAGGTTTTGCTCTGCGACCTTCCGGCGCAAGACGTTGCGCGCCAGGGAAACATCAAAGTCGTCGTTGATCTGAATGGTGTCGCTGGTCATGGCTTTTCTCGTTTCAGGCCAAAGCGCCCGACAATTATACTGAATTGCCGCCTTAAAAGTTATTCAATTCGTGTTAATGTGAGAAGAAGATCGAGAGTTTTTGATGAATATCTCAGAATTAGTTAACCGACAGAAAATCGCACTCAAAAAGGCGAACCGGCGACTCGCCTCAATGGCGATGGCGATTCGCGTTGTACACCAACGTCCTGGCGATCTCCTGGAGCGGCAGCACCTGGCGCGCGGCGCCCATCTCGGCGGCCTCGCGCGGCATCCCAAAGACGACCGAAGTCGCCTCGTCCTGCGCGATAGTGACCGCACCCACATCGTACAAGGCGCGCAGCCCGGCAGCGCCGTCGTCGCCCATACCGGTCAACACAACGCCGAGAGCATGTTTGCCGAACACTCGCGCCACCGACGCCAGCAGAATATCGCCCGACGGGACATAACGCGCGGCGCGGGCGGCGCGGTCTAGTGCAAAGCGGCCCTCATCGGTAATCCACAAGTGCGCGTCGCCGGGCGCCAAGTAGATATAGCCCGGCTCCGGTCCGCCGCCTTGCTGCGCGACGACGACGCGCTTCCCCGCCGCCGTAGACAGCCAGCCCGCCAGCGGGTCTACGAAATCGGGTGCGATATGCTGAGCGATGACGATGGGAGTCACGAAATCGGTCGGCAGGCCGGCGAGGATCGTATTTAGGGCTACCGGTCCCCCGGTCGAGGAAACAATTGCAATAATTTGGCATTGCTTCCCTGGCGCCTGGACAATACGGCAGTCCGGCACAGCCGGCGCCGCCGAAAGAGGAGGCGTTTTCGGCTCATGATGTCGCTTCCAGTGATGGATGACTCGCACCCCTGCCATCGCCCGTATGGTGCCGAGCAGCGCCGCTACTTGGTCGGCATGATGCGGATCTCCGGGACCTGCCGGTTTGGGCTGGACGGTCAGCGCGCCTCGGCTTATTGCCTCGAAGGCGGCGTCTTTATACGCATCCAATTTGTCGCTCACTACGACAATCGGCGTCGGCCTGGCGTGCATGATCTCGCGTGTGGCGTCCAGCCCATCCATGCCCGGCATCGCCAAGTCCATCGTGATCACGTCAGGACATAAATTTTGCGCTAACCTGACCGCCTGCTGACCATTCGCCGCCTCGCCAACGACGATCATATCGGGCGTGCCATTAATCGCTTTCACCATCCACTGACGGTAAGTGAGACTATCGTCTGCAACCAATACTTTTAAGGATTTCACGCCCATCCTTGTCTTCTACTAACGCCCATCCATGCCGGGCCAAAAACTCGCACCGACACGCGCCTGGCACACTTTGCGGTTTCCGCGTCTCGTTTTTGCGTTATCTGTGTTGGTCAAAATGATGCTGTACTCCCCCTCTCCCCTCTGCGTAGCGCCCCTCTCCCACAAGGGGCGAGGGGACTTTTCCCCGCC
>JAFGMM010000132.1 GCA_016927535.1 Anaerolineae bacterium | reverse complement strand
TACCACCAGCCGTCGAACGCCGCTTCGGGCGCGTCGAAACGTCCCTCGCCCATGTAGATGTTCTCGCTGATCCCAATCCAATCGTAACCGGCCGCCGTAGCGCGGTCCGCCGGCTGCGAGCCGCCTTCGCCGGTGTGATCCAAGATACCGGTCTGCGCCATCCATGCGCTGTGCACCTGGGCGGCGGCGGCGAGCGCATCGTTCGGAACGAACGGCGCCAGGCCCGCCTCGATGCGCGCGTAGTTCACCATGTCGAGCAGCGCTTGCATCTCATCCTCGACGGTGCGCGCGGCGGGGTCGAAGCCGGCAGCGGTGGGGCGCAGCGGCGGCAGTGGGATTGGTGTCGCCGTCCCTCCTTGCGAGGTGGGCGTCTCGACAGCCGGCGGCGGTGTGTCCATAGCGGCGGGTTGGGTGGGGCGCACCGGGGAGGTGGGCGGCGCAAGGGTCGGGCCGGACGTTGAAGTCTCAACCGGCGCCGGCGTGAGCGCGGCAGTAGCGCGCGCCGCGACCGGTTCGGCCTGGGCGGGCGGCGGCACGACCGCCGCCGCGATGCTCATCGCCACGACGCCGAGCGCAATCCCGGCGATCAACGCCGCGAGGCCGCGCTCCGCGCCCGACTGCTCGCGGAAGAGGATGAATGTACCCAGGCCGGCCGCCGCGCCGCCAAGGAGTGCAGCGCCCAAGTAAACAATGAGGATTCCGATATCCATACGATCTCGATTTCTCAAGAATGTTCGATAGGGATAGTGTAGCGGCGAGGGGATATTAAGACAAACCGCTCAGCCCGACCATAACAGCGCGCGAATATCTTCGCGCAGACGCCACTCGCCCAGACAGCCGAACTGCCGGCTGATACGGTTGTCTTGCGCATCGAAAAAGCCGAAGATCGGCAGGCCGACCTGTATGTTGGCTGTGGTGCGCGCGAACAACATCTGTTCGGCGTCGTCCACGTCGCCCACATCAATATATACAAACCGGGCTTGCCCGGCGAATTCTTTTTCGAGCCGACGCACGGTCGCCATACACCGACGGCAGGCACTTCACCAGTAGGCATGGAGCATAACCACGGTCGGGAGCGGATCGGGTTCAGGTGTGCCGGGGATGGCAGGTACCGGGGTGGGCGGTTGGATTTCTCCGGTGAGGTAGCCTGGATCGCTGCAAGAAACACCCATCGAAGCAAGCAACAGTGCGATAACGGCTGCCCGTCTCGCTTTCATACCATTGCCTCTGCTTTTTATGATTAAAACTTATTATACTATTTATAATCAAGTTGTATGGGGATTATTCATCTTTATAAACCGAAGCGCGCCGGTCAAGCTCGAATAGCAAGCCCTGCAAGCCCAGCACGTAGCTCTGCCAGCCGAAGCCGCCGACCGTCCCCAGGCACACCGGCGCTGTATACGAATGGTGCCGGAACGCCTCGCGCGCGTACACGTTCGAGATGTGCACCTCAACCACCGGGACCGCCATCGCGGCAATGGCATCGCGGATGGCGATGCTGGTGTGAGTATACGCGCCGAAGTTTGCGACCACACCGTCGGCGTTGCAGCGGGCATCGTGCAGCGCGGTCACGATCTCGCCCTCGATGTTGGATTGGAAGAAGCGCAGTTCGGCGCCGCCCTGCGCGGCGTAGTCCGCCAGGCGCTCGTTGATTTCCTCCAGCGTCAGCGCGCCGTAAATACCCGGTTCGCGCTTGCCGAGCAGGTTAAGATTAGGGCCGTGAACGACCAGAACTTGATAAGCCATGTCGGGCCTCCTTGACGGAACCGGCGGCGCTATGGTATGCTATCATACGCACGACTATAAATCAGATTAGAGCCAAATCAAACCCAAGCAAATGAAATCGCTGCAAGCCTTCACCTTTTATTTTAGCGTCATATGTTGAACGTGAGGCGTTGAAGCGTCGATGATGAAGACGCGGGGCACAGCGCCTCGCGTCTTTTTTTGTTGAGAGCGGTTAGCTATTGGCTATTAGCGGTTAGCTATTGGCTATTGGCTATTAGCGGTTAGCTGTTAGCTAAAAGCTAATCGCTAACAGCTAATAGCTTCTCCAAGGAGGCCGGCCCGATGAGCGAGTGCGCTCTAGCTCCCATATGCCTATGCCGGGGTGTGCGTGGCGCGACGACGGTGTACGAAGACACCGCCGAAGCCGTCGTTGCAGCCACGCGCGAACTGCTCCAGGCTATCATCGCAGCCAACGACATCAAAGCGAGCGAGGTCGCCAGCGTCATCTTCACCGCCACGCCCGACCTCGCCGCCGCGCCCCCGGCGGTGGCCGCGCGCGAGATGGGCTGGACCAATGTCCCTCTGCTGTGTATGCAAGAGATGCCGGTAAACGGCGCGCTGCCTAGAGCGGTGCGCGTGCTGATCCACTGGAACACCACCACCCCGCAAGACAAGATCGTGCACATCTACCTCCACGATGCGAAGAAGCTCCGGCCCGACCTGGTGCAGCGCGAGCGGCCGGCCGACCTGATCGACCGGCGCGTGACCATCGTCGGGCTGGGACTCATCGGCGGGAGTCTGGCGCTGGCGCTGCGTGACCAGGTGGCGCACCTGGCCGGCGTGGACGCCGACCCCCGGACAGTCGCGCTGGCGCTTGAGCGCGGCGTCACCCACGCGGCGACGACCGGTCTGGCCGAGGGCGTGCGCGACGCCGATATCGTGGTGCTGGCCGCGCCGGTGCGCGCCAACCTCGCCATCATCGAGCAAATCGGGCCGCTGCTCAAAGAGGGCTGCATCCTGATGGATGTGGGCAGCAGCAAAACCGACGTTTGCAGCGCCATGCGGAAGCTGCCCGCGCACGTTATCGCCGTGGGCGGGCACCCGATGGCCGGCAAAGAGACGGCTGGACTCAAAGCGGCTGACGGCGATTTATTCGTCGATAGGCCGTTTGTTTTATGCGGGGTGCGGCACGGCATCCCGCGCCTGGTCGAGGCGCTGGTACGCGCGACCGGGGCCTTCCCGCTCCCGCTGGAGCCGGAGCGCCACGACCGCCTCGCCGCTGCGATCAGCCATGTGCCCTACCTGCTGAGCGTGGCGCTGGTGCGCATGGTAGCACAGGTGAGCCTTACCGATCCGTGGGTCTGGACGCTGGCGGCGACCGGCTTCGGCGACGTGAGCCGGGTGGCGGCAAGCGACGCGACCATGATGGAAGACATCCTCGTGACCAACCGCGCGCCGGTCGTCGAACTGGCGACGCTGGCGCGCACGGCGCTTGACGAACTTATCGCGGCGATTGACCCCAATCAAGAAGGGCCGATCGAACTGCGCGCGCAGCTTGTCGAAGCGCAGGCGGCCCGGCTGGGTTGGGCGCGTGACCGGAGGTGACCGAAATGACCGTGACCGTGACCGGAATCTTGAGAATCAAAGGCGGCGCGCGGCTGAGCGGCACGGTGCGCGTGCCCGGCGACAAGTCGATATCGCACCGCGCGGTGATGCTCGGCGCGCTGGCGGACGGCGTGACGCGGGCGCGCGGCTGGCTGGCCGGCGGCGATACGCTGGCGACGCTGGGCGTGGCCGAGGCGCTGGGCGTGTGCATCGAACGGGACGGCGGCGCGCTCCTGATACACGGCGGCGCGCTGCGCATGGCGGGCGGCCCGCTGGACTGCGTGAACTCCGGGACGACGATGCGCCTGATGGCGGGCATTCTGGCCGGCCAGCGCTTCGCCAGCGTGCTCG